>NZ_JALBHA010000370.1:0-6699 GCF_023006445.1 Bradyrhizobium sp. SHOUNA76 | reverse complement strand
GCGCCGGCGGTCGGCACGCCAGAAACGCTGGAAGATCAGCTCGCGCTCGGCCTCCGCGATCCCCGGGCCGCAATCGCGCACGCGCACCGAGCCGTCCTCGTCCACCTCGACGTCGACGGTGGTGTCCTTCGCGGTAAATTTGATGGCATTTTCGGCCAGATTGAAGATCGCACGCTGGAGCATCTCCGAATTGCCGTGGATCTTGACCGGCGCGTCGGTACCCTTCAGCGCAATGTCCTTGTGCTGGCTGATCGCGAACGGTGCGATCGAGGCGACCACATCGGCGCAGACGGCGCGCAAATCCGCGGTCTCGCCGGGATCTAGCACCAGGGTGTCGAGCTCGGCGATCTCCAGGAGCTGGGCGACGAGCCGGCTCATGGCTTCGATGTCGGCATGCAGCGCCTGCCGTGCCGCGCGATCGTCAAGCGTCTCGATCCGCGTGCGCAGGATCGTGAGCGGCGTGCGCAATTGATGCGCGGCATCCGCCGTGAACTGTCGTTGCAACCGAAAGCCGTCCTCGAGGCGGTCGAGCGCCTGGTTGACGGCGGTGACGAGCGGCAAGATCTCGCGGGGGATCTGTTCCGTCGGCAAGCGGATATCGGTGCGCGCCGGACCGATATTGCTGGCCTCCTCGGAGGCCTTCCACAGCGGCGCGATCGCACGGCGGAAGATGATGATGTCGGTGGCAAGCAGGACCAACAGGATCGGGATGGTGATCCACCCCACCCGCCGGAAGAAGTTCGAAACGATGTCGTCGATGATGACGTCGCGATGCGCGAGGTCCTCGGCGACCTGGACGCGCACCGTCTTGCCGTCGATGTCCCGGGTGACCGCGGCGCCGGAAATGCTCTCCGACGAGCGCGCTGCAGCGGCGGAGCGCGGGTGCGAGGAGAACAGCAAGCGGCCCTCCGCATCGCGAATGTCGTACTGATAGCGGCCGTAAGCATCCGAGTAGAGCCCCTTCAGGCTGTCGGGCAGATTGAACGTCATGAGGCCGTCCGGCTGCGCAACGATGCGCTGCGCCAGCACTTCGGCCTGGGCCCGCATGGCATCGCGATGCAGCTGGTCGATCTCGGAATTGAGCAGCCAGAACAGTACCAGCGGCAGGAAGATCGCGACCACCGCCACCGCCAGGATGTGCAGGAACACGATGCGCCAGATCAGCGATTTGAACGTCGGCGACCTGCCATAGGACCCGGCATGGGATCCGACGTTGGATCCGACCCGGGCCACGCTATTTCTCCACGTCCATGAGATAGCCGACGCCGCGGATGGTATGGATCACGACCTTGGCGCCGTGTTCAGCGAGCTGCTTGCGCAACCGCGACACATAGACCTCGACGGCGTTGGAGGCGACCTCGCCGTCCAGCCCGAAGATGTGGTCCTCGACGTTCTTCTTCGGCACCACCCGCCCCTGCCGGCGCAGCAGGATCTCGAGCACCGAGGTCTCGCGCGCAGAGATGATCCGCGGCTGGTCGTCGACGAAAATCTGGCGGCTCTCGGTGTCGTAGACGAGGTTGGCGAGACTGAGCGAGCGGCCGAGCAGTTGGCCGGGCCGGCGCAGGATCGCCTCCAGCCGCGCCACCAGTTCCTCCATCGCGAACGGCTTTGCGAGATAGTCGTCGGCACCGCTACGGAGGCCGCTGACGCGGTCCTGCAGGCCGCCACGCGCGGTGAGCACCAGCACGGGGAGCGGTTCCATCTTGAGGCGCAGCTCGCGCAACACCGACAGACCGTCGCCGTCGGGCAGCCCGAGGTCGAGGATCATCGCAGCATAGCTGACACTGCTCACCGCCTCGCGCGCCTCGGCCGCGCTGCCCACGATGTCGCTCTGGTAGCCGGCCGCCGCCAGCCCGCCCGCGACGAGACGCGACAGCTCGGCATTGTCCTCGACGATCAGAAGGCGCATCGCATATCCGCCGGATACTCAGGTCGCCGCACAGCTCGCGCGGCATCTTCGTTCTTTTCAAGCATTCCGGTCGCCTCGGCCAGCGAAAAAGCACGGGCTGGTCGCCCTGTCCTGTCAGATTCATGTAAGCCCGGAGCCGCCTGTCTCCAGTAGGCGGCCGCCGCATGCTTGATCAAACGTCGCCGCGTCCGCCCCGTTGCGGAGCTCGGATCGCTGCCCCATCATGTCGTCATGCATCCATCATCGGCACTCATTGTGTTCGGCGGCCTTCCGGGCACTGGCAAGACGACGATTTCCCGCGAACTGACCATTCGGCTCGCGGCGACATATCTTCGTATCGATTCGATCGAGCAGGCGTTGAAGGACGCTAGCCTTACGGTCAACGCAGAGGGCTATGCCATAGCCAACGCGCTGGCGGCCGAAAATCTCAAGCTCGGGCGCATCGTTGTCGCCGACTGCGTTAATCCAGTGCTGGCAAGCCGCGCTGCGTGGCGGCAATGTGCCTTGCAGACCTCGGCACGCTTGGTCGAGATCGAAGTGGTTTGCAGCAAAGCGGTGCTGCACCGGCGACGCGTGGAGAGCCGTACGCCCGACATTGATGGCCTCAAACTCCCAAGCTGGAATGATGTCGTGAGCCGAACGTATGAACCGTGGGATCGAGAGCATCTGGTGCTCGATACGGCCGATTGTTCGCTCGATGATCTGCTGGAGCGAGCAGAGACTTATATTCGCGACAAGATTGGCTAGCTCGCAGGATGGCCGCTTCTAAAAGCAGCTCTGAGTTCGGCCAGTTGATCGCTTGTTGCGCCGAGCTCCGCCTCGGTCCGACTCGCAGGCAAATCCACGTACGCGATCGGCTGTTCGAACTGGCTCGCCGTGAAGTCGAACCTCTTGCCGTCGATCCGATTGTAAAAATGGTCGCCAGCCGGCAGCGGCGTCTTCAGCAACTCGCCGCCGAACAGTTCATGAATGAGCAACGACGTGACGTTGCATTGTCCCGACGCCGGATTGCTCGCCGTCCATTTGCTGGCCGTCGACAGCGACCAGGCCTTGTGCAGCGTTCTCAAAACGTCGTCGGGATCGAAGCTCATCATCTCAAAATGGGCGCCCACGAATTTCGGATTATTCGTTCTCGCACCATACCACTGTTGGCCGGCCAGCCAACGTGCTCCGGCGTTTGCAGGATCTGCCGGGCGAAACGAGCCCTTGGATCGAGCCGGTTCCGGAGTACCTTCTCCCGCACACCGTAACACCCGGTCCGCTTCCGCAAGGGCCGCTTGCGCCCCTGATTTTCTCACGGCTTATCAAGCCCTTGGCTACTGTGCATGGGGTTGTTTTTCACTTTTTTTGGTCTCGTCGCCTCCAACTGAATATGACAACGCCCCGGTGCTTTCGCGCCGGGGCGTTGCCTGCGAGAGACGACGTGATCAGCTCTGCGAGCGCCGCGCCATGAAGATGTCGTAGCCGACCTCGGCGACCTGGAACCAGGCGTAGCCGTCGCTCGTGAACTTGGCGAGGGAGTCGTGCACCTTCTTGAAGTTGGCGTTGGTCGCGCCGACCTCGGCGTGCAGCTCTTTGGCGGCCTTGTGGCAGGCGTCCATGATCGGCGGCGAGAAGGCGTGCAACTTGGCGCCGTTGGCGAGGAGCTTCTTCAACGCGAGCGGATTGGCTGTGTCGTAGCGCGCCATCATGTAGTTGTTGGCGTAGTGGCCGGCCTGCTCCAGCACGCTCTGGTAATATTTCGGCAGCGCGTTCCATTTGTCGAGGTTGACGAAAGCAAGCAGCATCGGTCCGCCTTCCCACCAGCCGGGATAGTAATAGTGCGGCGCGATCTTGTAGAAGCCGAGCTTCTCGTCGTCATAGGGCCCAACCCATTCGGCGGCGTCGATGGTGCCCTTCTCCAGCGCGGGATAGATGTCGCCGCCGGCGAGCTGCTGCGGCACCACGCCGAGCTTCTGGAGCACGCGGCCGGCAAAGCCGCCGACACGGAATTTCATGCCCTTGAGATCGTCGGGCGTGTTGACCTCTTTCCTGAACCAGCCGCCCATCTGACAACCGGTGTTGCCCGCGAGCAGCGAGACGACGTTGTAGCTCTTGTAGAACTCGTTGAGCACGTCGCGCCCGCCGCCCTGCATGTACCAGGCCTGGTTGATGCGCATGTTGGGACCGAACGGCACGGCCGAGCCGAAGGTGAAGGTCGGATCCTTGCCGAAATAGTAGTAGGAGGCGGTGTGGCCGATTTCGCAGGTGCCGTTCTGCACGGCGTCGAGCACCTGCAGGCCCGGCACGATTTCGCCGGCCGCGAAGATCTGGATCTGGAATTTGTTGTCGGTCGCTTCCGCGACCATCTTGCACATCATCTCGGCGCCGCCAAACAACGTGTCGAGTGATTTCGGCCAGCTCGTCGGCATGCGCCATTTGATTTCCGGCATCGATTGCGCGATCGCGGGAGCCGCGAGCGTGGCGGCGCCGGCCGCGCCAAGTCCTGTGACCTTGATGAAGTCTCTTCTCTTCATGATTTCCTGCCCTGATGGATCGTGATGGTGGGCCTTCTTGCCGAGGCTTGGCATCACCATGACGCAAGCCGCCGCCCAATTCCATCCCGATCGCACTGCGGCAAACAAAAAGCCCGACCTCCAGGGGAGGCCGGGCTTTCCGGTCTTGCGACTTTAGGCCTAGGCGATCAGCCGCGCGTGCGCGAGCGGATCATGAAGCTGTCGTAGGTATATTCGGCAACCTGCCACCACAGATATTCGTCGGAGCGGTAGGCCTGCATGGCGTCGATCGACTTCTTGAAGTCGGCGTTCTTGGCCGAGATCTCGGCCCACAGCTCGTTGGTCGCCTTGAGGCAGGCCTCCAGCACCTCGTTGGTGAAGGGACGAAGCTGGGTGCCGCCGGCAACCAGGCGCTTGAGCGCCGCCGGGTTCTGCATGTCGTAGCGCGCGGCCATCCAGGTGTTGGCATTGGTCATCGCGTTGGTGAGGATCGCCTGGTAGTTCTTCGGCAGCGCGTTCCACTTCTCCAGGTTGGCGAAGGCATGGACGGTCGGACCACCTTCCCAGAAGCCCGGATAATAGTAGTACTTGGCGACCTTGGCGAAGCCGAGCTTCTCGTCATCGTAGGGGCCGACCCACTCGGCGGCGTCGATGGTGCCCTTTTCAAGCGCCGGATAGATGTCGCCGCCGGCGAGCTGCTGCGGCACCACGCCGACCTTCTGAAGCACCTGGCCTGCGATGCCGCCGATGCGCATCTTGAGGCCGGAGAGATCGGCGACGGTCTTGATCTCCTTGCGGAACCAGCCGCCCATCTGGGTGCCGGTGTTGCCGCACGGGAAGCCGATCACGTTCGACTTCTTGAAGAACTCGTTGCCAAGCTCCATGCCGCCACCCTGGTACCACCAGGAGTTCTGCTGGCGTGCGTTGAGGCCGAACGGCACCGAGGCGTAGATCGCGAAGGTCGGGTCCTTGCCGACGTAATAGTATGAGACGGTGTGGCACATCTCGACGGTGCCGTTGGAAGTCGCATCGAGCGCCTGGAGGGCCGGGACGATTTCGCCGCCGGCGAACACCTGGATCTGGAATTTGTTGTCGGTCATCTCGGCGACGTATTTCGCCATCTGCTCGGCGCCGCCATAGATGGTATCGAGCGACTTCGGGAAGCTCGAAGTCAGGCGCCACTTGACCTCGGGCGAGGATTGCGCGATCGCCGGCGAGGCCACTGCGGTCGCCGCCGCGCCTGCTGCCGACACTTTCAGAAAATCACGACGCTTCATCTTCAGGTCTCTCCTTGCTGGGGCGTTTCCCCTTGACTTCTCTTCTTGCGGCCGCTCATTCCGGCGACGCGTTAGGGCCGCGTCGCCGAAGGGGCTTGACTGCCGTGGCCTTTAACACGGAAGCCCCGCTTGCGGAACGCGACAATGGCATGACGGGGCTCTACGAAAGTCGCATCTCCCCAAAGAAATGAGGAGGCGCGCCGCGGGCGGCCGATTCAGGCCGCCGCGATGACACCCTTGATCTGGTCCCGGACCTGCCCTGCAATGGCGCGGTAGATCGCCGCATGGGGACCGTCCGGCTCGCTGTCGACGACGGGATTGCCGGCGTCCGAGGTGGCGCGAATCGCCATGTGCAGCGGGATCTCGCCGAGGAACGGCACCTCGAGCTTCTCGGCCTCGTGCCGCGCCCCGCCATGGCCGAAAATGTCCGACTTGGTGCCGCAATGCGGGCACTGGAAGTAGCTCATGTTCTCGACGATGCCGAGCACGGGCACGTTGACCTTCTTGAACATGGCAAGTCCCCGCCGCGCATCGATCAGGGACAGGTCCTGTGGGGTCGAGACGATCACCGCGCCCTTCAGCGGCACGTTCTGCGCCAGAGTGAGCTGGGCATCGCCGGTGCCCGGCGGCATGTCGACCACGAGAACGTCGAGCTTGCCCCATTCGACATCGCGCAGCATCTGCGTCACCGCCGACATCACCATCGGACCGCGCCAGATCATCGCGGTCTCCTCCTCCACCAAAAAGCCGATCGACATGATGGCGAGGCCGAAGCGCCGGAGCGGAATCATTTTGCGCTCGTCGTTCAGCTGCGGCTTGTCGTGCAGACCGGTCAGGCGCGGCACCGAAGGGCCGTAGATGTCGGCATCGAGCAACCCGACCTTGAGACCGAGGTCCCGCAGACCCAGCGCCAGGTTCAGCGCGGTGGTCGACTTGCCGACGCCGCCCTTGCCGGAGGCGACCGCGATCACGGCGGAGACGC
Source organism: Bradyrhizobium sp. SHOUNA76 (assembly GCF_023006445.1). Taxonomy (NCBI): domain Bacteria; kingdom Pseudomonadati; phylum Pseudomonadota; class Alphaproteobacteria; order Hyphomicrobiales; family Nitrobacteraceae; genus Bradyrhizobium; species Bradyrhizobium sp. SHOUNA76. Next base: position 36 of record NZ_JALBHA010000370.1, on the reverse strand, counting down.
CCGGGATCTCCGACTGCCGCGCCATGGGCGATTGGG
>NZ_JALBHA010000036.1:0-28260 GCF_023006445.1 Bradyrhizobium sp. SHOUNA76 | reverse complement strand
CGGTTTCGTCCTGGATGCGCTGCCCGCCAAAGCTGTTGGCCCAGACCGTGATCGGCGCGGGATCGGTCCACAGGCTGCGCGGCGCCTTGGTGAAGGGCCCGGCCTGCGCCGTCTCGGGCGCATAGGCCATCGCCATCATGTTGCTGCCATTCGGCCCGGAGCCGCCGTTGAGGCGGCCCTGCACCAGCGACGACACACCGCCGGTAAAGTCCATCAACGTGCGGTCGGTCTGTGCCAGTGCGGTGGGATCGAGCGTCGCAAGCGTGGTGCCGGAGACGACCGAGGGGCCATTGAAGCTGCCGCCGGAGACATTGGTGTGGATCGTGCCGTCAAAATTGATGAAGGTCGGCAGAGCAATCGAGGTCAACGAGGACAGTTTGGTGTTCGGCGCGACGAGGTTGACAATGACGACGTCGTCGCCGTGACCGAAATCGACCACGCCGTTGATCTTCGAGCCCGGCAGCAGCGTCAGCGTGTCGGCGTCGCTCGACAACTTGATCGCCGTGCCGCCGGTGCCAGTGACGGTGCCGGAATTGACGATATTGGCTGCACCATTGGATCGAATACCGATGGCGCTGATGATGGAGCCACCGTTGTTGAGGTTGACGAAATTCGCGTCCACGGCGACGCCGCTGCCGGGAAAGGTCCCGCGAATGGTGCCAAAATTGGTGACGTTTACCGTTCCGGACGACGCTATTCCCTCGGCTCCTATGATGAAGCCTGAAGCCGCGTTCACTATCGTCAAAGCTTTGTCTGCACCGGCAAAATGGAGTATCGCCGCGCCGTCAGCCACAAGGTTTCCTGAATTGACGATCGCTCCGCCGGAGCCGACCAGAACCGCCGCAGACCCCGCACCAACACCTCTTATCGTCCCCGAATTGTTCAGATCAATTGCGCTTGACGTGTCCAACGCAAATCCGGCGCTCGTGATCAAGCCCGAATTTACGACAGTCGCATTGTTTACGAATATTCCGACGATGTCGCCGGAGATTGTCCCTGAATTCGAAATGGAGAAGTCGTGAACGGCTGAAACGCCCCACGATCCGGAAATTTCTCCCGCATTCGCGATCGTACCGGCATCTGCCCGTATCGCGATTCCGTTGGCGCCGGTCGCCTTGATCGAGCCTGCATTCGCGATCGTTACGCTCCCGACGGCCTCGATGCCTCTTGACCCGCCTGAGATCGTGCCGGTGTTCGAGGTCACATTGACCGTGTTACCTCTGATACCGATGGAGTTGCTGCCAACTGCGGTGAGCGTACCGCTGTTGTTGACCGTGACGACGAAACCATCGATCGCAAGACTGTTCGCACCAGAAGTGCCGATGCTGCCCGAGTTCGTGACAGTCAGAGGGCCACTGCTCTTTATGGCAGTCTCACCCGCATTGATGTTGCCCGAGTTGACGACATCGTTTCCACCGTCGTTATTCCCGGCGTTGATGGCGATGCCGTTCATCCCATCTGCTGCGATGGTGCCCTCGTTCCGAACATGCAATTTGAAACCTAAGATCGCCGTACCGGCATCGGACGATATAACGGACGACGTTCCAATGTTGTTGATGACGGCCTCGTTGTCGTAGGAGATCGCATAGGATCCACCTTTGATTCTACCGGAATTATTCACCGTTCCCGTAAGGAACCTGAGGCCATTGTCCGTCCCGGTGAGTGTCGCGTTCGTTACGATGTTATAGGTATTGCCAACATCGGTACCGGTGCCATAACCATTCGTCCCATTGGCATTACCTGTCGTTCCCGTGCAACTCACCGTCGCGTTGCTGACCGGCGCCGTGGGCGTGCATGCGGCTTCGGCCCGCTCGATGGTGAACAACGGCGCGACCAGCGTCGCTTGCACGAGAAGGCGGATCGAGCGCTGCACGAAACGCCGTTGCACGATGCCGTTCAGAGCCGTCACATTCATTCCCGATCCCCAGTTCGGCGCTGGCTTTAAATCCACAGCCCTCGCATTCTCGTCAGCTCGCGCACGAGACCCGCAGCGGACTCGGCTGATCTCAGGCACAATTATAATTAGATCGAGATTCGTCTCGCCGCTTGGACGGGAACGACCGCGTCTAGGCTCAGGATGAACTCCCGCACACTCACGGCTGACTGTTGCAAATTCGCGTAACCGTCTCTGCTTGCTCAGAACGCGACGCGAACGCCGCCCTTCGCGGTGACGGTGCGGCTCTGGTCGGACATGATCATGCCCTCGACCGCGCCGAACACGGACACGCTCGCGCTGGTGCGGTAGTCGAAGCCGAAGCCTGCGACCGCACCGACGGTGCTGCGGCTGCCGGGCGTGACGAAAGACAAGTTCTGCCCGAGCAGCACACTGTTGATGCTGGTGTCGCCTACGCGCTGGAGCGCGATCACGCCGCCATGGATGTTGGCCTTGAGCTCGCCGCCCGCGAGGCTCGTCACCCGGGACAGGTCGACCTCGCCGCGTTCCTCGAAATCCTGCAGCGTGCGTCCGCCGACCGAGAGCCCCTGCGCCGAGCCGGTCTCGCTGTAGCCGTCGAACCGGCCGGCGACGTAGCGCAACCGCGCCGTCGGCGTCAGCAGATAGCCGTTGCCGATGTTGAGCCTGTAGCCGTAGGCGACCTCGGGGCTGATGTACCAGCCGCTGTAGTTTGCGGTTGCGGTTTCCATGCCACCGACCGCTGCATTGCTGAGCACCAGGCGCCGCGATTTGTTGTCGGCGTTGCCGCCCTGGATCGTGAAGTCGAAGAACTGCGACACCCATTCGAACCGGCTGTAGACACCGGCGAACACGTAGTTGGTATCGACCGACTGCGAGTTGAGGTCGACCGAGAGACCGCCCTGCCCGCCGCCGAGGAAGCCGCCGACCAGCCAGTTCGGCTGCACCTTGCGGTCGATGCCGATGGCGCCGCCCCAGGCGGTCGAAGTCGCACGCAACGTCGAGGCGGTCTCGTCCTGGATGCGCTGGCCGCCAAAGCTGTTGGCCCAGACCGTGATCGGGGCTGGATCGGTCCACAGGCTGCGCGGCGCCTTGGTGAAGGGCCCGGCCTGCGCCGTCTCGGGCGCGTACGCCATCGCCATCATGTTGCTTCCGCCTGTGCCACCACCGCTCAGGCGGCCCTGCACGAGAGAAGAAACGCCGCCGGTAAAATCCATCAGCGTGCGGTCAGTCTGCGCCAGCGCGGTCGGATCGAGGGTGGCCAAGGTGCCGCCGACAACGACCGAGGGACCGTTGAAGCCGCCGCCCGACGTGATGGTGTTGATGGTGCCGTTGAAATTGACGAAGGTCGGCAGCGCGACGCTCGTCAATGACGATACTTTGCTGCGAGGCGCAAGATTGACATTGACGACGTCGGCGCCGAAGCCGAAATCGACCACGCCGTTGATCTTCGAGCCCGGCAGCAGCGTCAGCGTGTCAGCAGCGTTCGACAGCTTGATCGCCGTGCCGCCCGAACCCGTGATCGTGCCCGAGTTCGTGATGTTCGACCCGCCGCTCGACGAGATGCCGGTCACTGCGACGATGGCGCCGGAATTGTTGAGATTGACGCTGTCGCCATTCAGCGCAATGCCGTTTGACGAAATCTGCCCTGTGTTGGTCACGTTGATGTTTTGAGCAACGATCGCGGCTGTTCCGCCCGATATGATGCCGCCGTTCACCACATCGGCCGTCCGGATCGCGACGATGCCACCAGCGCCTCCCGAGATCGTACCGGTATTGCGAACCATCGCATCATTAGAATCCGCAGTCACCGCATTGCCGCTGATGGCGGTGATCCCACCGGTGTTGTCGATGACGGCAAAGCGGCCGCCGTAGATGGCGGCGGCGCCGACAATTGTGCCTGAATTCACCACAGTCGCGACGTTGAAGGCCACGACGGCCCCTGATGATGCCGACCGGATTTCGCCCGCGTTGTTGATCGTGACGTTAGCCTTGCCCGCCGCCGGATCGCCATGCGCCAGGATGGTATTAGTGCCTGCGGAAATGGTGCCGGAAGCGGCATTGGTCACATTGATGTCGCCAGTCCGTGACACGATCGCGTTGCCGCTTGCCTGGATCAATCCCGCATTACTGACGGAGACGGATTGGTCCGCGACGACCGCGCCGGCGCCGCTGACGGTGCCGGAGGCGAGATTCGACAGATTGACGTTCTGGCCGGCTAGGCCAAACGCGTGACCAATGATGTTGCCCGCGTTCACCACTGTCGCCAGACCGGAGGATTGGATGGCGCCTCCGCTTGCAGCGATCTGGGAGATGACACCGGAGCCATTGTTGGTGATGTTGAGGGTCTGGCCAGTCACGCCGCTCGCATCCCCCGAGATCATGCCGGTGTTCGAGATCAGGTTTACGACGTCGCCATTGATCCCGACGGTGTCTGGACCTATTCCTGCGATCGTACCGGAATTGGTCACGGTGACGTTCCTGACCTCGATCCCGCTGCCGCGCCCGCCGGCCTCGCTGTTGATCGTGCCGGCATTGTTGATGGTCCCGGTAAACCCGGTGATGCCGTGGAAACCCACGATGGTGGCGCCGGCAAGGTTGGAGATGGTCAGATCGCTCCCCGACGCAATCCCGGCCGAAGTGGCTCCGTCGATCGTGCCGGCGTTGATGAATGCGGCGCCATCGCGGCTCCTGATGCCAAACGCGCCACCGTGAACCTTGGCGCCGACTTCAATCTTGTAGGTGTTGTTGTCGTCATCGAACGTACCGTAGCCGGTGCGACTACCCTGCTGAGTGTCGACGTCGCCCGAACAAACAATTGTGGCGTTGCTGACCGGCGCGACCGGCGTGCAAGCGGCCACGGCGCGTTCGACCGTGAAGATTGGCATGGCGAGCACAGCCAGTGCCAGAAAGCGCATCGTTCGCCGCGTCAAATGCCACGGCGCAATATCTCCAAGACCCATCACATTCATTTCCAGTTCATCGTCGCCGTCATCCCGCCCCACCGGCGCACAGGCAAATTGTCGCCAGCCTCCTCGGATCGGATGACGCCAGCTCATGCCAATTTGCATTCGCTGACGCCAAGGTAGAAAAGAGGGGCGCTTCCGACTTGGACGGCAGCGACCGGATTTTGGCTCAGAACGAACCGAAGCCCGTTTCGTGCGTCACTGATGCAGAGTTGTGACATTGTCGCCGGGGCGCTTATGCCTGGTCCCAGCCGACCTTCTCCGCATTCTCGGACCAGACCGCGGCGCGATAGATTTCGCGCCCGCTATTGTCGCGGACGCGGATCCAGGCGTCGCGATCGCGCAGGTCATCGCGCCAGACGAACAGATGTCTGGCCATCTCGTCGGCAACGACGAACGTCGCGTTGGATTGCTCGAAAATCATGCCGCCCGGGTCGATCTTCACGACATTGCCGACCAACAGGTCAAAGAAAAAGCGGCGCATGCAGCACTCCAACTATGGACAGCGCACGCCCGTGCCGCCCCCAAAATCGATACTTGATTTGAAATCTGGTCGAACGCGGCTACGCCACCTCGCCGCTCCTGACATCGCTCGGCGTCGCGTTATAGGTCCGCCGGAAGCAGCGGTTGAAATAGGAGAGATCGCCGAAGCCGACGTCGTAGGCGATCGAGCTCACGGTGCGCTCGGCATATCCGGGTTCCCGCAGCATGCGATGGGCGCGCTTGACGCGTTGTTCGGTCAGGAAGGAGGAGAACGTCTTGCCGTCGGCTTCGAACAGGCGCTGGAGATAGCGCGGCGTCACGCCAAGCTCGTGGGCAACCGAACCCACCGAGAGGTCCTGCCGCCAGCAATTGTTGGAAATAGAGACCTTGGCCTTCTGGAGCCGAGCCGCCTTGACGCCACGCCGTCCGGCCAGTTCTCGCGTCTCACTGGTCGCACCGAGGACGAGCGCCAGCAGATCATGCAGGTGTCCGACCCCGAGCTGCCGGAGCTCAGGCGTCGCGAACGCCTTCTCCCGCACCAGCGTCACCGCGTAGTCGACCAGCAGGCTGAGACCGGCGGAGCCTTCCGGCATGACGCGCATCACGGCATCATCGACGTCCACGATCATCGGCGCCAACACGCGCCTCGGCACACGCAGCGAGAAGCAGCTGCCCAGTGACAACCGCTCGAACGTCGTGACGTCCTCCGCGCTCGTCAGGACCGCCTCTCCTGCATGGAGCCTCAGATCGTGCCCTCGCTCGGATATCCCGAGAACGCCGGACCTGTTCACGATCAGGGCGAGACTGTCGTCGCCATCGGCCACCAGTTGCTTGGTGCGAATGACCCGCGCTCCGCACAATCCCCCGATCAACAATTGGGCTTCCGGCAGGACGTGGGACGTGAAGCTCGCCGCCGCCGGCTTTCCTGCCCTTGCCTCGACCTCTGCCTTCAATACCCCGCGACAATAGAAATCGCGAAGCATCGGGATGCGCTCGCCTTCGGGAATGTCGTTCGTTGAAACATTGAGAACGGAAAAATCAATCATGCTGCTCACTGCAATCTCTCCAACCGACGAGCAGGCCGGCCATACGCTGTCGTTTCCTCACACGCGCGTTCAATGCCGTCGCGGCATGTCCGTGCGGCGCACGCTGCTCTTCATTTCAGAAGCGCGATATACGAAAGTCCCAGATGACTCGCGTCCTGCGTTCGGAGGACCCACGAGCTCGGCTCATCACAATGGATTGAGAGCGCGGCATGGAATAATGAGCCATGTGAACGAATTACTTCGTCCCCTCATCGCCATTCGTTCGCCGCGCGAACGGCACGGCAAAGCCGGCGGCGATCTTCACCAGATCGGCCTGCCTGCCAGCGCCCGTTTTTTCGAACAAGCGGCCGAGATGCGTTTTCACCGTCGTCTCGGCAATGCCGAGCTTTGCAGCAATGTCGGGGACGCCGCCGATCTCGATGATTGCCATCAGCACGCGCAATTCGGACGGCGTCAGCCTGAAAGCCGCGGCGATCGCGTCGGCTGCGAGCAATGGCAGCATGGAAGCTCTTTGAACGAAGAGCATCGTGGCCGCGACGTCCCGTGACGTGCTGCGATCCCGCTTCAGCGGAAAGGCATGGAGCAGATAATGCTGCCCATCAGCCGACGTCGCAAGCTCGATCTGACGACGAGTGCCTCCACCGATTTCGCACAGGCCGCGGAATATCTTGTCGGTCAGGGTGTTGCGGGCCACGATCCGGTCGCCGACCATCGCAAGCAGATTGGCGTCGGCGAACAACTGGCGGCATGCGGCGTTGGCATGGACGACGCGGCCGTCCGCGTCGAGCAGACAGATCGATGTGTTCAATCCGTCGAGGACGTCGGCTAGGTCGTCCACCGTATGGGAGCGGGCCCGGATCTGCCGGCCCATGATCTGCGACCGCTGGATATGCGGGGCAAGCAGCCTCATGCGCTCCCCCATCGCGTCGTCGACGGTTCCGCGGGAGCGATGACGCAACACCTGCAGGATCGTGGTGCGGGCGAGCGTGTTCTCGAGCGCGATCGTCGCAAGGTCTATCGCCCCTTGCGGTTCCACCCACTCGCGATGGAAGCTCGTCTCCAAAAATTGTGCATGGGGCATGATGTCGGTCACGCCGATCGTTTGGTCGCGGGCGAAAGTGAGGTGACGATCGAGCAGAGGATCGAACTCCACGTACCGGTCACGATAAAGCTGACGGAAGTGGGCATCGATTCCAAAATGCTGGTGAATCTCGATCGAAAGCCGCGCAGAATCCCTGGACAGGATCATCGCGGCACAGCCGCCGACGAAATGCGTAACCTGCTCCAGTACGCTGCTGCGCAACGCGGGATCGACCGCCGCATCGTAAATCTCGCCGATGAGGGACGAGAATCGATTTGCCTGCTGGACCGTCATCGGGCGAACGACGCAATCTGCGTGTGGCCCGCGCGCGGGTGGGAACTCGCGATCCGGGAACCGGCGGAGAAGACAGACCGGTCAATTGCCGCCTTCGACGAGGAAAAAACGTTGTAACTAGATGCTGGAATATCGAACATCGTCCTTGCGTAACGTCAACCGCAGGGTGCGGCTTGGACGGTTTCGCCAAAGACTAGGATAAATGCGAACAGCGCGCGGACTGTGTGCGATGAGTCACGCGCCTGTTCGTTGCCACCCGCTCATTGCCGTCGCCCTGTCGGCTTCAAAGCCGGCATCGGCAATCTATTTCCGGTTCTCCTCGCAGAACTTCAACGCCGCCAGCGCTTCGCCGGCACGCGGCATCTGCATCTCGATGCTGTCGTCGTCATCGTCCTCGAAATCGAGCGTGAGGCGCTTGGCCTTCGACAGGCGATCCATCATCGACTGGTCGTACTCGAAGATGCCGCGCACGGTGGTCTTGTCCATGACCTCCCACTTTGCCTTCTTCATGATGTCCGCATCGTCAGTACCGACATCGGCCCGAAGGATCTCGCCGACCTTCTCCCATTCCCAGCCATCGTAGATCATCACGATCACGATCGCCTTCTCGGAATAGGTGATCACGATGACGTAGTCGCGGTTCTCGTCATCCTTGTCCTTGTAGCCACGGCTCGCATTGCAGTGCGTATCCTGCGTACGCTTCTCGATGGTCCAGTCGCCGACCTTGGATTGTTGCGCTAGCGCCGGCCCGGCGCTTAAGGCACCCACGGCGAGCAAAATGGCAAGAAAAAAACGTTTCATGTCAGCCTCCGGCGCGTTCCCCAGGCTGAGATGACCACCTCTGCGGGAGACCCGCAAGGGCCGGCGCGGCCGCAAGAGGTGCCAGGATGCTATCCCGCCGAGGCATTTGGCGGGCGCCGCAGCGCACAAACCCGCCCGGGGTTCCCCCGCGAAACCGCATTCCCGATGCGACGAAACACGCCTGAAACAGATCGCCGGTTAAGTCGTTGTCAAAATAAATACAGGGACGGCCACCATGCAGTTCTTCCTCGACCTGATCTACGAATATTCCTGCTGCCAAAACCTCGTTGCCCAACCAGCGCGGGAGGACGAGCTATGATCGAGCTGATCTCCGCCCTGCTCGCCCTTTGTAGCGTCGGCGTCTTCGCGGCGCATGCGTTGGATGCCTACCGCACGACGCACTACTGACCGCTCCGCCATTTCCGGGCTAGAACGGCCGCCGGTAAAAATGCTCCGAATGCGTGGCCGGCGGAAACCGGTTGGCGAGCGCAAGGGCGCCCCTTTCGTCGGTTTCGAGCGCAATCTTTTGCGCCAGCATCACGTCGCCCGGCACCAGGAAGCCTGACGGGACGAAGCACCATCCCATCGTCGCCCGGCCTTCACCATCGATTTCGTGGACGTTGGCGGCGGTGCCGTAGTGTATGCGATAAGTCTTGCCCGTGTCGCCGCCAACGACGTCGAAATACCGGTGCTCCTCGAATTGCGCGCGTTGTGCGGGCGAGAGCCATTCGAAGAGCAGCCGGCGACCGCGAGCATCCGGCGTGTTCTCGCCGAAGAACCGCCGATAGAGTTCGCGCAGCGCATGCAGGCGCGCACGCGCCGGGGCGCGGAGCCAAACTGCCGCAAACATGAGCAGCTCAGATCAACCGCCGACCAGGCGGGGATAGAACAGTGTTTCCTGCGCGGTCGGATCGAACAATCGGATACGGGTCACCTCGCCCGGCCCGGTTCGCAGCGCGGCGGTGAAGCCGGCTCCGGTCAGCTCCCGAAAGCGCCGTTCGGCTCGCGCCAGCGCTTCGGCATTGCCAGGATCAAACTCGTGGCGCGTATCGCCTGTCTGATCCAAAACGATTTGGGTTGCCATGGTGAGTCTCCTCATGCCTAGCCCCGAACCTCATCAAAGCAAACGTCGTGCCGTCAGTTCCAGATGGCAACAACTTTCTCATGCCGGCGCATCACGCCTTGCTGAACGATTTAACGCGAGGCCGCGGTCCCTCCGCCTTCGTCGATCTGCCGGCCCATCAGCGCGATGGCTTTCTGATAGACGCCGGCGGCATTCCAGGCCTCGATCGCGGCGAAATTCGGCTCGCCCGGCTGGTAGCCGGCTCCCGCGCGCCAGCCATGAGCCCTGAGGAAATTCGCCGTCGAGTTCAGTGCATTGGCCGCAACTTCGAGATTGCCGGTGCCATAGGCCAGGATGTTCTTGGGCATGAACTGGGTCTGGCCGACCTCGCCATGCATGGAGCCGCGGGTCGCCCCCGACAGCGTGCCGCGGTCGATCAGCTTCAGGGCGGCGTAGAGCTGGTCGGTGAAGAATTCGGGGCGGCGGCAGTCATAGGCAAGGGTTGCGATCGACGACAGCATGTTCTGGTTGCCGCGCTGGCTGCCGAAACCGGTCTCCATGCCCCAGATCGCGATCAGGGGTCCGGGCGGGACGCCATAGCGCTGCTGGATGGAGGCGAACAAGGCAGCCTGCGACTGCTTGAGCTGCCGCCCCTTGGCGACGATGGTGGTGGCGCCGCGCTTGGCGAGGAACTGGTCGAGCGTCAGCTGGAAGCTGCGCTGGCCGCGGTCGGCCGCGATGGTGGCGCTGGCGTAGTTGGTCTGCATCAGCGCCGCGAGCGCAGTCTGGCCGACGCCCTTGCCTTGCGCCTCCGCACTGAACTCCCGCTTCCAGGACTCGAACCCCGCCGGCGAGCTGCCGCATTGCGCAGCCTCGGCGGTGGGCGCGAGGCAACCGAACAGCGCCATCGCGCCAACAATAGCTCCCGCAGCAGCCCTGCCCCTGATCATACCCTTGTCTCCCGTCCTGTACCGATCGGCGCCAATCCTACCCGGGCGAACGCGCCGACTCCATGGCCTGATCATAGGACAATTCGAGGCCTTCCAGATTGCCTTCCTTCCGCCATTTGTCGAGCAGCCGCAGGAATGCCACCGGCCCGCGCCAATATTGGCTGTTTCTTGCCGCGATCGGATCGAACACGCCCTCGTTGTTGTAGTAGCCGGGCGTGCATTCGGCCAGATAGGTCTGGCGGCCGAGCGCGGCCCTGACGACCTCGTCCACCCAGACGTTCTCGCCCACGAGCGTCGGCTCGAGCGTCCGCGCTTTGCGCTTGCGCGCTTCAGTGATCACATAGGCGATGTGCTGCGATTGCTCGTCGATTATGTGCGGGAAGTTGGCGCTCTGGCCAGCCTGCACCGTGACGATCAGAAAGCAATTCGGGAAGCCGCGGCTGTAGAAGCCATGCATCGTCTTGACGCCGTCCTGCCAGCGCTCGGACAGGCTGACGCCGTCACGGCCATAAACCTCGAAGCCCATGCGGCGGGCATAATCGGTGCCGACCTCAAAACCGCTGGCGTAGATCAGACAGTCGAGCTCGTAGGCCTTGCCGCCAGCCACGACGGCGTTCTCGGTGATACGTTCGACGCCTTGCCCCCTGGTGTCGACGAGATGCACGTTGGGCCGATTGAAGGCGTCGAGATATTCGTCGTGAAAGCACGGCCGCTTGCAAAACGCCTTGTACCAGGGCTTGAGCGCTTCCGCGGTCGCCGCGTCCTTGACGACCGCATCGACGCGGGCGCGAATCTCCTCCATCTTGCGGTAGTCGGCATGCTCGATGACCTTCAGCGCCTCCTCCATCGAGGTCACCGGTTGCGGCTGACGACGCGGCGCCAGCAGTATCTCGCCGAGCAGGCCGGTCCAGCCGTCCTGCACCAGGTCCCGCTCGAACGGTTCGCCTGAGATCACCGACGTAAAATTGTCCATGCGCTCGCGCTGCCAGCCGGGGGCTAGACTCTGCGCCCAGCCCTGATCAGTCGGCCGGTCGCCGCGCACGCCGATCGCCGACGGCGTGCGCTGGAAGACATAGAGCTCCTTCGCCGAACGGCCGAGATGCGGCACGCATTGCACGGCGGTGGCGCCGGTGCCGATGATGCCGACGCGCTTGTCGGCAAGGCCGGCCAGATCACCATCCGCGTTGCCACCGGTATAGGCGTAATCCCAACGGCTGGTATGAAAGCTGTGGCCCTTGAAGGTCTCGATGCCGGGGATGCCCGGCAGCTTCGGCCGGCTGAGCGGACCTCCGGCGAGAATGACGAAGCGGGCACGGATGCGATCGCCGCGATCGGTCTCGACCAGCCAACGCGCCTCCTGCTCCTGCCACACCATCCGCGAGATGACAGTCTGAAACAGCGCGCGCTCGTAGAGACCGAAATGACGGCCGATGCGGCGGGAGTGCTCGTAGATCTCCGGTGCCCGGGCGTATTTGCGCACCGGCATGTAGCCGGTCTCTTCCAGCAGTGGCAGATAGATGTAGCTCTCGGTATCGCAGGCAGCGCCGGGATATCGATTCCAGTACCAGGTGCCGCCGAAGTCGGCAGCCTTTTCCACGATGCGGAAATCATCGATGCCGGCCTCGCGCAAGCGGGCGCCACAGAGAAACCCGCCAAAGCCGCCGCCGACGATGAGCACTTCAGTCTCTTCACTGACGGCTGCGCGCGCAAATCCGGGATCGGCCCAGGGGTCGTCGAGGTAGTGGCCGAAATTGCCGGCTACCTCGACATACTGAGCCTTGCCCTCGGCCCGCAAACGGCGGTCGCGCTCGTCGCGATAGCGCGCGCGGAGAGCCGCAATATCGACCGTAGGTTCGCCGGCTGCACCGGTCTTGTGTCTTTCCGCTGACATGCATTTCCTCCACGGAGAGCGCTGCTTCGCCGGCAGCTCGGATCAGTTAGCCCCGAAAAAGCGACGCATGCAATCACGTCCCATCTTTTTGCGTGAACGCCACGCGACGTTCCGCTAACCTCAAGCGCAAATCACAAGCGTACGCCACGCAACGACGTGGCTCTGGAGGAGACCATGCAGGGATTGATGATGGACATGCCGCTTCTGATCAGCGGTTTGATCCAATATGCCGCGGACTATCACGGCGAAGCCGAGATCGTCGCGCGCGAGATCGAGGGCGACATTCATCGCTACACCTACGCGGACGCTCATCCGCGCATCAAGCGCATGGCGCTGGCGTTGAAGCGGCTCGGCATGAATCCCGGCGATCGCGTGGGCACGCTGGCCTGGAATACGCATCGTCATTTCGAGATGTTCTACGCCGCGCCCGGCATGGGCTATGTGCTGCACACCGTGAACCCGCGGCTGTTTCCCGAACAGCTGGTCTACATCATCAATCACGCCGAAGACCGCCTGCTGTTCATCGACCGCGCCACGCTGCCGCTCGTCGAGGCGATCGCGCCGCAGCTGAGGACGATCGAGGCTTACGTGGTGATGTCCTCGCGCGAGCGCATGCCCGAGACCAAGCTTGCCAACGTGCATTGCTACGAAGATCTTCTGGACAAGGAGAACGACGCCGGCTTCACCTGGCCGGAGTTCGACGAAAAGTCCGCCTCCACGATCTGCTACACCTCGGGGACCACGGGCAATCCCAAGGGCGTGATCTATTCGCACCGCGCCGCGATCCTGCAGACCATGACTTGCTGCAATTTCGACTTCCTGCCGGGACATGTCGAAGGCGTGCGCGAAGTGATGATGCCGATGGCGCCTCTCTTCCACGGCAATGGCTGGAACATGCCGTTCACCGCGCCCTATACCGGCTCGAAGCTGGTGCTGCCCGGCCGCAACTACGAACCCGACAAGCTCTACGAACTGCTCGAAGGCGAGAAGGTGACGCTGTCGGCGGGTGTGCCGAGCTTCTGGCTGATCCTGCTCGACTGGCTGGGCCGCACCGGTAGCAAGTTCTCGACGTTGCGCGCAACATTGTCGTCAGGCTCGGCGCCGCCGCGCGCCATGATCGAGAAGCTGAAGCGCGACTATGACATCGACTATATCCAGGCCTGGGGCATGACCGAGGCCCTCGGCTGCTCGATGCCGGGCTTGCGGCCGGGCTCGGAGCATCTCGGCGACAAGGAGAAGTTCGACCGGCGCCAGGTCTCGGGCCGCGCCTGTTTCGGCACGGCCTTGCGAATCGTCGACGATGCCGGCGTTGAGCTGCCGCGCGACGGCAAGACCGTCGGTCACCTGCGCGCCCGCGGGCCGTGGGTTGCGTCGGGCTACATGAAGCTCGACGAAGGTCTCGACCGCGACGGTTGGCTGATCACCGGCGACATGGCCGTGATCGATCCTCAAGGCCACGTCACGCTGACCGACCGCTCCAAGGACGTGATCAAGTCCGGCGGCGAATGGATCTCCTCGATTCAGCTCGAGGACGTTGCCTTGTCCCATCCCGATGTGCTGCAGGCCGCCGTGGTCGCGATCAACCATGAGAAATGGCAGGAACGCCCCCTTCTCCTCGTCGTCCGCAAGAAGGGCGCGACGGTCGACGGCAAGACGCTGCTCGATCACATGCGCCCGAAGATCGCGAGCTGGTGGATGCCGGACGCCGTCGAATTCCTCGACGAATTCCCGATGACGGGGACCGGCAAGGTGCTGAAGTCGGCCCTGCGCGAGAAGTTCAGGGAGTACCGCGTCGCGTGACCCTCCGCGATCGCGCACGGGCCTGTCCGTGCGCGATCGTCTTCATCTTTTGGTAGATTTGGAGGCGATATAGCGAGACGTCGCTAATCCCTTATCGAGGACACCATGGCGTTTTCCGGATTGGGCATGCATCTCGGCAATCTATCGCGCCTGTCGAATGCGCAGACGCGCTCGATCAGCCCCGAGAACTTCACCGGCGAGAAGGGCAAGGGCGGCATGTCCGTCGACGGCCCGGCCGCGCGCCAGGCGCGCGATCTCGGACAGGGCTGGAAGGTCTCGCCCTATGTCGTCATCGATCCGGGCACGACCTTCACGCTCGCCGACATCCAAGGTCAGGGCGCGATCCAGCAGATCTGGATGACGCTGGCGCGCGGACGGCTGCGCCACTCCATTCTGCGCATCTACTGGGACGACCAGGAACAGCCGAGTGTCGAATGCCCGGCGGGAGATTTCTTCGCCTGCGGATGGGAAGAGTTCGCGCAAGTGTCCTCGCTCGCCGTTTGCGTCAACCCCGGCCGCGCCTTCAACTGCTATTGGGAAATGCCGTTTCGCAAGCGCGCGCGCTTTACGCTGGAGAACCGCAGCGAGGAGCAGCTCACGGTCTACTACCAGATCAACTACGCCCTGACCGACGTGCCCGAGGACTGCGGCTATTTCCATGCGCAGTTCCGTCGCACCAATCCGCTGCCTTACAAGGAGGTCTACACCATCCTCGACGGCATCAGCGGCGCCGGCCACTATGTCGGCACCTACATGGCCTGGGGGGTCAACAACAACGGCTGGTGGGGCGAAGGCGAGATCAAGTTCTTCATCGACGGCGACGGCGAATTCCCGACGATTTGCGGCACCGGCACCGAGGACTATTTTTGCGGCGCGTACAATTTCGATCCCCATGTCGCACATGCCGGCCAGGGGCAATCCCGCTACGTGGAGTTCACCACGCCCTATGCCGGCCTGCCGCAGGTGATCCGCCCCGATGGCGTCTACAAATCGCAGCAGCGCTTCGGCCTCTATCGCTGGCACATCCCCGATCCCGTGCGCTTCCGCTCTGATCTGCGCGTGACGATCCAGGCGCTGGGCTGGCTGCCGGGCGCGAAGGAGGGAAAATACCTTCCCCTGCAGGACGACATTGCGTCCGTCGCGTTCTGGTACCAGACGCTGCCGACCGCGCCATTCCCGAAACTGCCCGGCCCGGACTATCTCGAAATCGGCTGAACCTGCGGCCGATCGATCAAGGAGACCAGAGATGCTCTACCCGATGTCGTCAAAAGTCGTCGAGCTCAAGCGCAAGCTCGAGAGCTTCATGGACCGGCACATCTATCCGAACGAAGAGCGGTTCTATCGCGAGGCGGAGGAGCTCGGGCCATGGAAGGTCTATCCCGTCGTCGAAGAGTTGAAGCCGCTGGCGCGCAAGGAAGGCCTCTGGAATCTGTTCCTGCCGGAATCCAGCCATGGCGCGGGCCTTACCAACCTCGAATATGCCCCGCTCTGCGAGGTGATGGGCCGCTCGCACCTTGCGCCGGAGGTGTTCAACTGCTCGGCGCCCGATACCGGCAACATGGAGGTGCTGGAGCGCTATGGTTCGGAGAAGGACAAGGAGCGCTGGTTGAAGCCACTGCTCGCAGGCGAGATCCGCTCCTGCTTCGCCATGACCGAGCCTGCGGTCGCATCGTCCGATGCGACCAACATCGAAAGCTCGATCGTGCGCGACGGCGACCATTACGTGATCAACGGGCGCAAATGGTACACGACCAACGCGACAGATCCCCGCTGCAAGATCTGCATCTTCATGGGCAAGTCCGATCCCGACAATCCCGACCGCCACAAGCAGCAGTCGATGATCCTGGTGCCGATGGACACGCCCGGCATCGAGGTAAAGCGCGCCCTGCCCGTGTTCGGCTTCTACGGCGTGCCTGACCGCGCCTCCGAGGTCGTCTTCACCAATGTGCGCGTGCCCCGGGAAAACATGTTGCTCGGCGAGGGCCGCGGTTTCGAGATCGCGCAGGGCCGCCTCGGTCCCGGCCGCATCCACCACTGCATGCGGCTGATTGGCCTCGCCGAACGCACGCTGGAGAAGATGTGCCGTCGCGTCCGCAGTCGCGTCGCCTTCGGCAAGCCGGTCTCGGAGCAGACGGTGACGCAGGAGCGCATTGCGGAAGCCCGCATCATGATCGAGCAGGCCCGGCTGCTGACGCTGAACGCGGCCTACGCGATGGACACGGTCGGCAACAAGGTGGCGAAGGCCGAGATCGCCATGATCAAGGTCGCCGTGCCCAACATGGCCTGCCAGATCATCGACTGGGCGATCCAGGCCCATGGTGGCGGCGGCACCTCGAACGATTTCGGTTTGACCCAGGCCTACGCCACCGCGCGTTTGCTGCGGCTTGCCGACGGACCGGACGAGGTTCACAGGAACCAGATCGCGCGGTTCGAGCTGAAGAAATATTCGAACGCGTAGGCAATTCGATGGCCCTTCCCGATCCCGACATCCGTCGCACCTGGCTCTTCGGGCCCGGAGCGGATCGCGCTGCGCATGCGAAGATGCTGGAGAGCGATGCGGATGCTCTCATCGTAGATCTCGAGGACTTTACGCCCCCCGCACGACGCGGTGAGGCACGCGGACTGCTCGACGGTTTCGTGAAAGAATGTCGCCGGCGGCAACGCCTTGCCGCCATCCGCATCAATGCCCTGGAGACCGATGGGCTGCTGGATCTTGCGGCAGCCATGACGGCGCGTCCCGACGTCGTCGCCTATCCCATGAGCGACAGGGCGGCCCAAATGCATGCCCTCGACGCAGCGATCTCCCATTGGGAAAACCAGCTCGGCCTCGACAAAGGCAGTACGGAAATCCTTCCCGTCTGCGAGACCGCGTTGGGAGTTATCGAGGTCCGCGCGATGGCCGCAGCCAGCTCCCGCGTTCGTTGTGCGCTCCTTGGAGCCGAGGACCTGGCCAATGATCTATGTGCCGAGCGGGGCGCGGATGGCCTCGAGCTCGACTATGCTCGAAGGCGCTTCCTAGTGGAAGCGCGTGCAGCAAAGATCGAACCGATCGATGCACCTTATACGTTCAGCGACGTCGGGGGCGCCGTTCGCGAGGCAACCCTATCCCGTCGCCTCGGTTACCGTAGCAAATCCCTGGTCCTGCCCGAGCACGTGAAGTGCCTCAATGATGTGTTCACGCCGGGAGCTGGCGAGATCGCGCACGCCGACGCAATCGTCGCGGGCTTCGAGGCCGCACGCAGCCGAGGCGAAGATCGCGCGCTCGTGAATGGCCTGTGGGTCGAAGTGCCGACCTATCGCAATGCATGCAGGCTGTTGGAACGCGCGCGTCGCCTGGGTGCGCTTCCGAGCGCGCCCTAGTTCAGCGCCTCGACCGTCATGCCGCCCGGTGCGGCAGGCCGTCCTCGCTTCAGTTCACCACGTACACATCCGGATCTGCGCTCCAGCTCGGCTTCTTGAAGGCATTGCGCAGGGCTGGTGACATCGGGACATTGTAGTTGAGGCCGTTCGGCGGCGTCGGCGATTGCAGCCATTTCTTGTAGAGCACCTCGATCTCCGGGCTGGCATAGAGCTCCGCCGTCGCGCGATCGGCGAGCGCCTTGAACGGCGCGTCCTCTCGCCGCAGCATGATGCCGTAAGGCTCCGGCTTCGAGAACGCCTCCTCGCTGATCATGTAGGCTTGCGGCTCCTTGGAGCGCGCAATCGCAACCGCCAGCTGCACGTCATCGAGTGCGTAAGCCTGGGCACGGTCGGTTTCCAGCAGCAGGAAGGCTTCGGCCTGGTCCTTGGCCGGCATCACATTGATGCCGAGATTGCGTTCCGTATTGACCTTGGCGAGCTGCGTCAGGTTGACCGAGCCAGCCACGGCCGTGACCGCCTTGCCCTTGAGATCGTCGATGGTGTTGATCTTTGCGGCCTTCTTGGCTGCAAATCGCGTCGCACTGAGGAAATGCGTGTTGGTGAAAGCGACCTGCTTCTGGCGATCGGCGTTGTTCGTGGTCGCCGAACAGTGCAGATCGAGCGTGCCGTTGACCATCAGGGGAATCCGGTTCGACGAGGTCACGGCGAGCGTGTCGACGGCGATGTCGGGCATGCCCAGCTGTTTCCTCACGGCATCGACGATCTTGAGGCAGATGTCCATGGCAAAGCCGACCGCCTTCTGGTTGCCGTCGAGATAGCTGAAGGGGACCGAGGCCTCCTGATAGCCGAGCGTGATCTTCTTGGTCTCCTTGATCTTCTGGAGCGTGCCGGACAGATCTTCGGCTGAGGCTGCACCGGCAAGACATGTGAGGGCCACGATAACGGTAGCTAGACGCATCGGCTGCTCCTAAGGGGCTTGCGCCTCCATGCCGGGCGCAGTCACGGCAGTTGATAGCGCAGGCGCGCTCCAGCCGCCAGACGTGCCTGCGCCTATCAGCTATCACAGCTTTCGATATGACGAGCGGCCGCTCGTTTGCGCCGAAAGGGTCCCGCCCGAACAGCGAGATGGCTGTTACGCCTCGATGCCGCGCTGGACCAGGATGCGCTCGGCACTGTCGTTCCAGACATCCATCTTGGTGATCTTGCCGTTGCGCACCACGAAACGGTCGACGTAGCGGTTGCCCTCGAAAGGTGTCCCATCCATCCATTCGCCGTAGAGCGTGCCGACGCTGTAGACCACGGTCTCGCCGTCGCCGGGGCAGACATCGAACCGGTCCATCTTCTTCTTGACCCAGCGGTAGCGCTTGGCGTTGAAGGCGGTCGGGCCGCGCGGATGGTCGAACTCGCGCCCGCCGGTGAAGGTGATCACGGTACCCGGCGCCATATAGGCCGCCGCAGCGTCCGGATCCGGGATCATCGATGCCGTGAGATAGGCCTCCACGATCGCGGCGTCGGACGACGGAACAGCTTCGGCTCTTGCGGCAACGGACATGGCTGGTTCTCCCGGAATTCGCGGAATACTAACGCCAGTCTCGCAAAATCCATGCATATATTTTGAACATCTCCCCCGCTACACTGCCGACAATCTGGAGCTGCCGATCCCGGCTGATTGCTCTAAATTCTGTCCGCAAGAGCCATGACCACCGAACGCGCCTTCGACCTGATCTTCCGTAATGCGCTGTTGCGATCATCCGCCGCGACCGTCGACATCGGCGTCAAAGCCGGCCGGATCGCCGCTATCGAGCCGAAGCTCGCCTGTGAGACGGTCGAGGTCGATATCGGCGGGCACCTGGCCCTGCCCGGTTTCGTCGACACCCACATCCATCTCGACAAGGCCTGCCTGCTCGACCGCTGCGGGCACAATCACGGCAGTCTCAGTGACGCCATCCGGGCCGTGTCGGCAATGAAACGCGACTTCACCGTCGAGGACGTCTACGCCCGAGGCGCCAAGGTGCTTGAACGCGCGATCGTGCACGGCACGACGCGCATGCGCACGCATGTGGAGATCGATCCACGGATCGGCCTGCGCAGCTTCGAAGCCGTGAAGGCGCTGCGGCGCGACTACGCCTGGGCGATCGACCTGTCGCTCTGCGTCTTCCCGCAGGAGGGCCTGACCAACGATCCCGGAGCTGAGGACCTGCTGGTCCAGGCCTTGCGTGACGGCGGCGGCGTGATCGGAGGCTGTCCTTACACCGACACCAGCCCGAATGCGCATCTCGAACGCATCTTCGATCTCGCGCAGGAGTTCGACGTCGATGTTGACCTCCATCTGGATTTCGATCTCGATCCCTCCTGGTGGCATCTCGACGAAGTTTGCCGGCAGACCGAGCGGCGCAACTATCAGGGACGGGTCGCGATCGGCCATGCGACAAAACTCTCGGCCCTGCCCCCGGAGCGGATGAAGGCTGCCACAGCGCAGCTGGCAAGAGCCGGCATCGCCGTCACCGTGCTGCCCGCGACCGATCTGTATCTGATGGGGCGCGACGCCACCCACAACGCGCCGCGCGGGCTGACACTCGCGCACAGGCTCGCGGGCGACGGCGTCGTGTGCTCGATCGCGACCAACAATGTGCTCAATCCCTTCACGCCGTTCGGCGACGCCTCGCTGCTGCGGATGGCAAACTTCTACGCCAACGTCGCGCACGCCTCGGTGAGGGATTTCGACACCTGCCTCGATCTCGTGACCGAACTGCCGGCGCGGCTGATGAACCTCGACGACTACGGTATCAAGCTCGGCAACCCCGCCGATCTCATCGTGCTCGATACGAAGGACAGCCGCTTCGCTATCGCCGAGCTCCCCGATATCGTGATGGGCTTCAAGAGCGGCCGACAGACATTCGCGCGGCAGCGGCCCGCTCTGTTCCGGCCCGGGAGCTGAATGCGCTTCCGGACGAACTTCCAACGGTAAAATCGTCAGGAACACAGCTGATCATCGGGCCATTTCGTTCCAGTTTCACTGCCGATTCCGGCCCGAAATCCGAGTCCGGTAGAATCCCGGACCGTAGCTGTGCGCATTGAACAAGAGGCCGTCTGGATCATACTAAGGGGGCGCTCTGAACCATCTGAGTTCAGTCGAGAAGTATGTATATGTTCAACGCATTCAGTAGCATCGATTATCGCTCCATTCGGGCCAACACGCCCGCGGAAACGGCCGTCAAGCGGCTGACTGGAATCGGCGAAGTGCTATCCAGCCTCGATATCTCGGCGATCCACACGCAAGCCGACATGACCCGCGCGCTCTTGGCGCTCGATACGGCCGACAAGTGCATCCGCATGATCCTCACGGAGTTCCGCACCGCGCCCGCCAAGGAGCAGATCGTCCGCAAGGCCAAGAGCCTGGTCGACTTGATCGAGCTCGCCCGCGACGAAATCTCGAACTATCGCGACGCCTGCACGGTCTTGAGCTGAACGCACGCGTTCGGCGTCAGCGCTTGATCTTCGCCAGTATCCGATCTGCCTCGGTACGCCAATCGGCGCTGCGAGCGAACTCCTTGGTGCCCCTGGCACCGAACAGCCCTTCGTCGGCGAGATCGGCCACCCACGCCTGCCGTTCGGCTGTGCCCTGCGCGGACCATGGCGTCAGCCCTGCCTCGCACACGGTCTCGGCGACCTCACGCACTTCTTCGGCACGCCGGCGGCCGTGCTCGATCACGCGCTGGAAGAAATAGGCGCCCTGCTTCTCCCAATTGATGGCGGGGAACGTCTCCCCGAGCGAGGCCAGCACCGCATCTTCGACCCCATAAGCGCGCGCGGTCGTAAAGCTCTCGATGACCATGGCCTCCAGGCCCTTGATCATGATGCTGCGGCACATCTTCACTGCCGAAGCCACGCCGAGCTTGTCGCTCGCAACCTTCGCGGCAAAGCCGATCGCGTTCAGAAGCGGCTCGATCTCCCTCGCGCCGGAACCGCCGAGCAGCAGCGGCACCTTGATGCGATAAGGCGGCACCGATGTCATCACCGCACCCTCGACATAGCGGCCGGCAGCGCCATCGATCAGTGCCGCCGCGCGCTGCTTTGCGCCGGGAGATGCCGAGTTGAAATCGAGGAACCAGCTGCCCTGGTTGATCGCAGTCGCACAGGCCTTCGCCACCGGCACAGCCTGGCTAGCGGTGACCGCGGAGATGATCAAATCGCATTTGGCGGCCAACTCGGCATGAGAGGGTGCGAGCGTCACGCCGAATTTCGCCGCATGCTCTTTCAGCGGTGCGCCATGGTCGCCACCGAGCTTGATATCATAGGCAGCGAGTTTGATGTCCTGCTGGCGCAAATCCTCGGCCAAAATCCTGCCGACCTCACCATATCCGACCAGCCCGATCTGCCATCGCCTCGGATCCGCCATCAGTTCAATCCTCGCGTTGTCGCGTCGAACAGCTCCTCGACCGCATAGCGGCGCGGGATCAGCGCCTGCTGGAATGTGTAGTCGACGATCAGCTCGAGCGGCTTCCTGTTCGCCTCTACTCCGAACGGAACGAGGTCCAGCGAGGCTGCGGGCCCCATCTGCTCTTTATTGCGCTTGAGAAGATCATAGACGCCCACGACCACGTCGGGGCGCGATTTCGCGAGCTGCTCAGTCACGACCACGAGATGGTTGACCGGCACGACGCCGCGCCGGGCATACCATTTGGCAGCTTCTGCAGCGGGATCGGGAAATAGAGGCTTTAGCTTCGGATCGTTCGAGGCCTCGCCGAGGACCGCGTCGAGCTCGCCGTCGAGCAGCATCTGCAGGATCTTCTTGTCCTTCGGGGCACGCTCGGTGGTGTCGACATATTCGGCGACGTGAGGATCCTCGAAGGTGATCCAGCGAATCTTGTCGAGGTTCACGCCATAGTCGTTGGCGAGAATCCCCCTGATCCAGGCGCCGGTCGTCGTCGTGAACGAGCGGATACCGACGCGCTTGCCTTCGAGATCGGACGGCCCGAGCGATCCCCGTGCAGGATTGTAGAGCGCGTAGGAATGCTGGAAACGGCCGAGCATGGTCGCCGGCAGGAGCACAAGCGGCTTGCCATGCGCCTTCGCCATCAGAAAGGTGACGATCGCCATCTCGCAGACGTCGAAGGCCTGCTCCCGCACCATCGGCTTGAACGCCGTGTTGGTGGGCGTGTACTCGATGAAGTCGAGATCGAACAGCTCGGAGCGGAGCTCCCCGCTCTTCACCGCCTGGACGTGGGGATGACTGCCGAGCACAGCTTTCAGCTTGAGACGATCCATCTACTCGCTCCGCCTCTCGTCGCTCTCAGACGTCCTCGGGGTTGTCGACGTAGACGAGACCCGCCTTCGCCAGCGCTTCGCGCATGCTGTACATGTCGAGGCCAAGCTCGCCAGAGGCAAGCCGCTCGCGCTTGCCACCTTCGTCCGCGTTGCGCTTCTTCGCCTTCTCAGCCACTTCGGCGGCATACCGCTTCGGCACCACCACGACGCCATCGTCGTCGGCCACGACGATGTCGCCGGGATCGACACTGACGCCGGCGCAGACCACGGGAATGTTGACCGAGCCGAGCGTCGCCTTGACCGTGCCCTTGGCCGAGACCGCGCGCGACCACACCGGAAACTTCATCTCGTGCAGCGCTTTGACGTCGCGGCAGCCGGCGTCGATGATCAGGCCCTGCACGCCGCGCGCCTGCAGCGAGGTCGCCAGCAGCTCACCAAACATGCCGTCGGTATTATCGGTGGTACAGCCGACGACGAGGATGTCACCCTTCCTGCATTGCTCGACTGCGACATGAATCATCCAATTGTCGCCGGGCTGCGCCAGCACGGTGACGGCAGGACCCGCAATTGCCGCGCCCGACCAGACCGGTCGCAAGTAAGGCTTCATCAGGCCGACGCGCCCATAGGCCTCGTGCACGGTCGAGACGCCGTATTCCGCCATGCCGGCGGGATCGGCGCGCTTGATGTTGCGAACGACGACCGGCTTCATGCCAGCTCCTCCGCGACGGTCGGGAACAGGCGCTGATAGGCTTCGCCATAGGTCATGGGCACGCCGGTGTTGCGACTGCCCTGAATGCCGCGATTGAGCGCGACGCGCTCGTAATAGCCCCAGAGATGTTTCTGCGCGGCCAGGATCTGGAACGCTTCGTACTTCTCCTTCCAGACCTCGTCGATCTTGAGAAGCAGGTCGGGCTTGTAATTGCACTGCTCGGGCTGGTGCGGCTCGAACAGGAACACCGGCGGCGCCGAATATTTGTACTGCGCGCCGGGCTTGTGGCCCATCGCCTGCGCGACCACGCGCGTCTCCTGCGCGAAATGCGCCGCGTTGGGATGGTCGAAATTATAGGGGTCCGCCAGCGCATGCGTCAGCACGAAGCTCGGGTTGAGCTCTCGGTAGATGTCGACCATGCGGTCGAAATGCGCTTCAGTGAGCTTCAGCGGATAGTCGCCGCAGTCGAAGAACTCGATCTCGGCGCCCAAAAGCTTCGCCGCCCGCTCCGCCTCGTCCTTGCGCCCTGCCTTGACCGATTCCAGCGTCGCGCCCTTCTCCTTCCAGGCGAACTGACTTTCGCCGCGCTCGCCGAAGGACATGCAGACGATCTTCATGCGATAGCCCTTCTTCGCATGCAGCGCGATGGCGCCGCCGGCGCGCCAGACGAAATCGCCGGGATGGGCGGTGATCACGAGACCTGTTTTCATGGGACACTCCTTTCGTTCGTATTCATCCCGCGCAGCTTGTCGATCGTCAGCGACGTCATCGGTCGAACCCGAACAGGCGCGCGGGATTGTCGACCAAGATCTTCTGCTGCAACTCCGGCTCCGGCGCGAACAGCGGAATGAGGTCGACGAGATCGCCGTCGTTCGGCATCACTTTGACGTTGGGATGCGGCCAGTCCGTGCCCCAGATGACGCGGTCGGCGGCGGTCTCGACGATTTTTCGTGCGAACGGCACGGCATCCGTGAACGGCGGACCGCTGGACGACACCCGCTCCGAGCCGCAGATCTTGACCCAGCATTTCTCGTCACGCAGCATCAGCCCGATCAGGATCTCGAACGGGAGCTGGTCGAGCCCGTCGGACGCCTTCACCCGTCCCATATGGTCGATGGTGTAGCTCAGCGGCAGCTTCGCCAGCATGTCGGCATAGTCAGGCAGGTCGACCGCGTCGAAATGCAGGTCGATATGCCAGCCGAGCGGCGCGACCATGGCGATGACGCGATCGAACATACCCTTGTCGGGGACACCGCCGAGATGGCGGACGAAATTGAAGCGGCAGCCGCGGAAGCCGCCCTCGTGCAGCACGTGAAGCCCGCGTTCGGTGATGGTCTCGTCGATATTGGCGACCGCCCGGTAGGCGCCATTGCTCTGCGCGATGGCATCGAGCGCCACCGTGTTGTCGGTGCCGTGCACGCTGGCATTGACGATGACGGCGCGCTCGACGCCGAGCCTGGCATGCAGCGCACGGAAATCCTCCAGCGGCGCATCCGGTGGCGTGTAGGAGCGATCGGGCGCGTAAGGGTACTTCACGCCGGGACCGAAGATGTGACAATGCGCATCACACGACAGCTTCGGCAGCTTGAACTTCGGCGTGCGCGTATTCGGGTCGGGCGGCGGAATGGTCGGAGTGTACATCATCGTCATCAGGTGAACCGCCGAAGCGAGACGCTCGTTCAAGTCTTGCTGCTGACGACCGGCCGCCGCCGCGCCGGCGCGGCATGATCGAGCGGCGGCGCCTGGAATGCGGCAACGGTGGCCTGCACCAATTGCTCGATGGCATTGGCGGCATCGCCGCCGTCGGCCTCGCCGCGCGACAGGCGCGAGACGCGGTCCGGCGTCACCAGCGAATAATAGAGCGCTCCGAGCAGGAAGTGGCTGCGCCAGACGATATCGGTGCGGGGGATATGCGGCAGGCTCTGGTGGATCGCATCGATGAAGGCGTGGCTGGTGTCGTCAAAGGTCTGCGCGATGATTTTTCGCGCGACCTCGTTACCTTCGGCCGACATCACGGCGCGCAGCCGCGTGAAGCGCGCCCCGCCGCCGGCGAGATCGCTGCCGGAGGTGAAGGCCGGCACCACATAGGCGCGCACGATCGCCTCCAGCCGGTCCTGGAGATCGCGCACGCGCCTCGCCGCCGCGAGCAGTTCCGAACGGCGCAGGTTCATCGGCCCGCAATGGCGCCGGTAGATCTCCAGCAGCAGGCCGTCCTTGGTCTTGAAATGGTAGGTCACGCTGCCGGGATTGGCCCCGGCCGCCACCGCGATGTCGCGCACCGAGACGGCATTGAAGCCGTTGATGGCGAACAACTCCTCGGCCGCGGCGAGGATCGCCTCGCGCATGTTCGGCTTGCGGGCCGATTCCTTGCTGGTGGGGTTGCGTACCATGTGATTTGTACTATCGTACAAAAGATCAGGTCTCGTCAACAAAAACCATGGGCGACGTCCAGGACGGTTCGGAGACGGTCGCACGGATGCGAATGCCTGCAAGGAGTGCTGGGAAAATGCTGGGTTTGAACAAGAGAATTGGCGGTTTGGTGCTGGGTGCCGGTCTGCTGCTGGCCGGCGCCGTCGAGGCCGCAGACAATTATCCGAGCAAGCCGGTCCACATCCTGGTCCCCTATGCGGCCGGCGGCGCGGTCGATGTACTCGCGCGCACGCTGGGACAGGCACTCGCAAAAACCTGGGGCCAGCAGCCGGTGGTCGACAATCGCCCCGGCGCCGGCGGCATCGTCGCCTCGCAGGCGTTGACGCAGGCCGCGCCTGACGGTTACACGCTGATCCTGGTCGCGAGCGGTCATCCGCTCAACCAGTTCATCTATCCGAGCGTGCCGTACGACACATTCAAGGACTTTACCGCAATCACCGAAGTCGCTTCCTCACCGCTCGCGATCGTCGTGGCCAAGGACAGTCCCTACAAGACACTCGGCGATCTCCTGGCGGCTGCGAAGAAGGAGCCGGACAAGCTCTCCTACGGCATGTCAGGCAACGGCACCTCGGCGCATCTGGCTGGCGAACTGTTGAAGCATATGTCCGGCACCAAGATCGTCGCGATCCCCTACAAGGGCGGCGCGCCCGCGCTAACTGCCGTGATCGCGGGCGAGATCCCGCTCAGCATCAATCCGCTCGCCGAGGCGATCGGCCAGCTCGAAGGCGGCCCGGTGCGTGCGCTCGCCGTGACTTCGGCCGAGCGCTCCAAGGCGCTGCCCAACGTTCCGACGATCGCGGAAGCCGGTGTATCCGGCTATGACGTCTCGGTCTGGTGGGGCGTCCTCGGCCCGGCAAAGATGCCGCCCGAGATCGTGGCAAAGCTCGAGACCGATCTCAAGGCGGCGCTGCAGGATGCGAATGTGCTGTCGACGCTCGCCAAGATCGGCGCAACCCCGGTCGGCTCAACGCCCAAGGAGTTTGACGCCTATATGCACGCCGAGGCGACCAAATGGGAGCCGGTGCTGAAGGCTGCCAACATCCGCGCGCAGTGAGGCTCTTCAGCTGAGCAGGTGGCTGCGCGGCGCGATCAAGGCCTCACGCGAGTAGACCGTTGACCCGTTGCGGCGCGTGCGTCAGCACACAGATTGCGACGACACGCGGCGCGCACGACGCGAATACCGCCAGCGCGTACAGCACCGAACTTTAATTCCGGTTGCTGCAAATCAACGCAACAACATGGACAAAGCGTCATTTGTGTTTTGCACGGCTCTGCGCGAGCACGGTCTGGAGAACACCGAGGACGACGAATGAGCAAACCCGCATTGTTGCGACTCCATCGCTGGATCACTCTGGTCTTCGCTCTTCCTCTGTTCGCGATCATCACCACCGGTCTGATCCTGTCCATCGAGCCCCTTGTGCAAACGAGTGGCATTGGCGGTCCCGCGATCGAGGCTGGCCGTGTCGTCGAGTTGGTGACGCGGTATGATCCCGACGGCAAGGCGCGCGGACTCTCGATCAACGCGGGCAGCCGGCGCATGACCCTGCAGGGGATCAGCACGCCGGCGATTGATCTTGCAACCGGCGAAGCTGCCTCGGCGGGTTCGACCCTGTCGAATCTCTTCCTCTGGGCGCGTTTCACGCATGAGCGTCTGATGGGGCAGGCCTGGCTGGTGACGGCATCCACGCTCGCCATGGTGATCATCCTGCTGCTTGGCATTGTCATGGGAATGCCGCGGCTGCGCAACTCGCTCTCGGGATGGCACAAGGGGACCGCGTGGTTCACGCTGCCGCTGATCCTGCTCAGTCCGTTGACCGGCCTTTGCATGGCGCTCGGCCTCACCTTTCAGACGGCACCTGCTCCGGCCGCGGGTAGCGGTCCCCTCGCCCTGCCCGACGCGGTGCGAATAGTCGCGGCCTCGCACGAGTTGTCGCATGTGATCTCGATCGGCACACGCGGCGGTCGCATGATGGCGAGACTCTTTGACGGTGGAGAGTTGCGGGCCTATGCCGTCACGTCGTCGGAGATCACACCGCTGCCGCGCAACTGGCCGCGCCTGATCCACGAGGGAAACTGGTCGGCCCTGATCGCCTCGCCGCTCAATGTCGTGACGTCAATCGCGCTGTTAACGCTGCTGTCGACCGGTCTCCTGATCTGGGCGCGGCGAACGCTGCGCAAGCGGCGACCGCGCGCGGACGGGCCAGCC
>NZ_JALBHA010000369.1:0-6704 GCF_023006445.1 Bradyrhizobium sp. SHOUNA76 | reverse complement strand
GCTTGAGGTCGAGCGCCAGCAACAGGCCGCGGCCGCGCACCTCGCCGAGGCCATGCCGGGCCGAGACCTTCTGCAACTCGCTTTCGAGCAGCAGGCCGGTCTCGGCGACCGTCTTCAGGAAGTCCGGCTTGCT
Organism: Bradyrhizobium sp. SHOUNA76; assembly: GCF_023006445.1. NCBI lineage: Bacteria > Pseudomonadati > Pseudomonadota > Alphaproteobacteria > Hyphomicrobiales > Nitrobacteraceae > Bradyrhizobium > Bradyrhizobium sp. SHOUNA76. The sequence continues at coordinate 6,571 of NZ_JALBHA010000369.1, read as the reverse complement.
GACCTCTTCCAGGACCGCAAGCCCCACCGCGCACATGATCGGGTTGCCGTTGAACGTGCCGCCCTGGTCGCCGTGCTCGAAGCAGGAGGCGCGTTCTGTGGCGAGCAGGGCGGCCAGCGGCACGCCGCCACCGATGCCCTTGCCGAGCGTCATGATATCCGGCGCGATGGCGGTGTGCTCGTAGTGGAAGAGCTTGCCGGTCCGGCCCATGCCGGTCTGGATCTCGTCGAAGATCAGCAAGAGGCCATGCGCTTCGGTCAGTGCGCGCAGCTCCTGCAGGAACTGATCGGTCGCGGGCCACACGCCGGATTCGCCCTGGATCGGCTCGAGCATCACCGCGACGGTGTTGTCGTTGATCAGCCTTTCGACCGAGGCGATGTCGTTGAGCTTCGCCTTCTTGAAGCCGGCGACCTTGGGCTCGAACAGCGGCTCGAAAGCCTTTTTGCCCGAGGCGGACATCGTCGCCAGCGTTCTTCCGTGGAAGCCGCCTTCGAAGCTGATGATCTCGAACGCGCCGCCCTTGTGCAGGCTGCCATATTTCCGCGCGAGCTTGATCGCGCCCTCGTTGGCTTCCGCGCCGGAATTGGCGAAAAACACCTGGTCGAAAGCGCTGCCAGCGACGAGCAACTTCGCGAGCTTGAGGCTCGGCTCGTTGTAGAAGGCCGGGCTCGGCGTCAGCAGCCGCTTGGCCTGCGCGGTCAGCGCGTCGGCAACCGCCGGCGGCGAGTGGCCGAGACAGTTCACAGCCCAGCCCTGCACGAAATCGAGATAGCGCTTGCGACCGTCGTCCCAGAGGTAGGAGCCGGCACCGCGGACGAACACGGCCTTGGGCCGTGCGGTGATGTCCATCAGCGCGTCATACGGATGGGTGGCGATGGTCATGTCGAACTCCTCTGGAGGCGGGTGGAAAACGGGCGCAAAAAGCAGAAAGGCCGCACCTTGCGGGTGCGGCCTTCTCGAAGACTTCAGCTGAATTCAGTGGTTCAGCGGCGTCGTCGGACATGGCGCACCCTCTCATCGTCGCGGGAGCGACGGCGGAGCATTTCGGTGCGCTGGTGGGTCCGAGAGTTGATCATGGGGCGCGTCCCTACAGCCGAATGGCAGGACTTGTCAAGCGGCCGTTTTGCAAAATGCCCGTCGGGCGTGTGTCAGTCACGCCGGCTGCGCGGCTTCTTCACTGAATGCCGTAGTGCGCGAACTCATTGGCGATGCCGGCCTTGATCGCTTTGGCGGCCGCAATGTCGCGTTCAGCGCCTTCGTTGTCGCCCTTCTTCCGTTTCGCAAGTCCACGGCCGTAGAGCGAGCTGTCGTAGCCGGGTTTTGCGCTCAGCGCCGCGTCATAGTCGGCAATCGCCGCGTCGAGATTGCCGAGCTTGAGATAGGTGAGGGCGCGACTATCAAGCGTCTCGGGATCGTTGGGAGCCATTTTCAGCGACTGCTCGCAATCGGCCAGCGCCTCCTGCAAGTGGCCGAGGATCGCGTGGGTCATGCAGCGCGAGTTGAACACGCCGGAATAGCTCGCGTTCGCCTTGATGGCGCGGTCGTAGTCCTCCAGAGCCCGTGCATAGTCGTGCTCGTCGAAATACATGTTCGCGCGGGCATAGAAATCGCGGTCGTTGTCCGGGCTGAGCTGGAGCGATCTGGCGAAGTCGGCCAGCGCGCGGGCGCGGTCGCCGCGATCGCGGAAGATGCGCGCGCGGTTGCCATAGGCCGGGCCGTAAGCGGGATCGAGCTTGATCGACATGTCGAAATCGGCGAGGGCGCGGTCGGCCTCGCTGCGCTCGCGATAGGCCGTGCCCCGGTTGAAATAGGCGAGCGCGAATTTCGGATCGAGCTTGATGGCCTGGTCGTAGTCAGCCATCGCGCGCTCGTAGTCGTTCTTGTCGATGAAGGAGTTGCCGCGATTGTTGTAGTAGAGCGGGTCGCGGGCATTCAGCCGGATGGCGCGCGTGTAATCGGCAATGGCACGATCTTTATCGCCGAGATCGTCATGGGCAATGCCCCTGTTGTACCAGAGGTCGGGATGTCTGGGATTGAGATCGATCGCACGGTTGAAGTCCGCCAGCGCGCGTGCGGCGTCGCCCTTTCGCCGAAGCATCTCGCCGCGATTGGCGAGAGCATGCACATCGTTGGGATTGGCCTTGAGCACGGCCGAACAACCCTCGATGCGCTGCTCCTCGGTGCCCCTGTCGTCGTCCTCATAGCACCATTGACGCAGCTGTGCGGCCGACGGGGATCGCGCCGCGGCGGGCGCGGACAGCGCTAGCATGGCCATGGTGAGGCCGATTGCCGAAAGCTTGAACCAAATTCCTGATGTTTCGTCGTATTTCATTGTGTACCGCGCCGAAACCATTGCGTCTCTAGCGTGTTTGTGATCGAAGCACTCGACTTGGTTCGAACCGAATGCACGACGGCTCAGACCAAGAGGGACGGGACCAACCAGACAGTTTTCAGCCTTGTCCGATACGCCTTATCCGATCGACCTCGACAGCATTCGCGGCGCGTTTCCGCCCGGCATCGAAGCGCCTCCGCTGCTGGTCGACTTTGCCGCATGGCTCAACGGGCGCCCGTGGGGCAGCGTCGGCTGCTTCTCCTTGCAGGGGCAGTTCTCCGATCATGCGCCGATCATCGACGGCAGTTCCTTGCGGGACAGGTTTTCGCTGTTCATGCGGCTGCCGGATGGTTCGGCCGTCGGCGGCTGGTACGGCGCAGGTCTCGACCGCGACAATCCGCCGATCGTGGGGCTAGGGTCGGAGGGCGACTACGAATTGCTGGCGCCGAGCCTCGATGGTCTGCTCGCCAAACTGACGTCGCAACAATTCGACAATGCCTGGAGCGATCTCAAGCCGCATGACGAGGTCGAGTGCCAGACGGTCGAGCTCGCGCAGTGGCTCGCCGGACGACCCCATGGCGAGCCGCCGCCGGACGACAATTCGTCGGAGCTGCCCGACTTCCGCGGCTTCGTGGAAAAGTGGAGCCGGGATCGCGAAGACTACTGGGCCAGTCACCGGTTGATGGCCGAGCTCGGCTGGCGGCTGGCCGCGCATCTGCCCAAGGGCAAGAAGCCCTGGGACAAGACGCGCTTCGAGGTCGCCATCGTCGGCAAGCAGTACGAGGCGCGCGTGCTCTCGCGCGGGCCCCAGCCGTTCGAGGAAGCTGCTTCAATCGAATCCCTGCTGCGCGATCTGCGCGAGGAGATGCGTCGTGCGCAGCCCGAGCTGGGGCTGTGGTACGCGATGAATTTTGGGCTCTATGCGGACGGCCGCGTCATGCCCAATTTCGAATACGATGTACGCCCGACGATCGACGGCGAGCCGGCGACATTGTCCGAAGCGCAGGCCGATCTCGCCCGTGCTCCGCGCCCGGAGCGCTGGGTGCCGAAATGGCTGGCGTAATTGCCTCTCCAACGTCATTGCGAGCGTAGCGAAGCAATCCAGACTGCCACTACGGACGCATTCTGGATTGCTTCGTCGCAAGGGCTCCTCGCAATGACGGAGGGCCTTAAAACCCCGCGACGCTGCCGTGCAGATCGTATTGGTCGGCGCGCTCGATCTTGGCGGTGACGATCTCGCCGACGCGCAAGGGGCGGCGGCTCGTTAGATAGACTGCGCCGTCGATCTCCGGCGCATCGGCCTTGGAGCGGCCCTTGGCGACGGTCGGGCCGACCTCGTCGATGATGATCTGCTGGCGCGTACCGACCTTGCGCTTGAGCCGGCGCGCGGAGATCTTCTGCTGGCGGGCCATCAGCGCGTTGTAGCGCTCCTGCTTGACCTCTTCCGGCACCGGGTTCTCGATCGCATTTGACGTGGCGCCGGCCACTGGTTCGTATTTGAAGCAGCCGAGGCGGTCGATCTCGGCTTCGTCCAGCCAGCCGAGCAGATAGGCGAAGTCGGCGTCGGTCTCGCCGGGGAAGCCGACGATGAAGGTGGATCGCAGAGCAAGATCCGGACATTCCTCGCGCCAACGCTTGATCCGCGCCAGCGTCTTGTCCTGAGCCGCCGGGCGCTTCATCGCCTTCAGCACCTCGGGGCTCGCATGCTGGAACGGGATGTCGAGATAGGGCAGCACCTTGCCCTCATTCATCAGTGCGATGACCTCGTCGACATGCGGGTAGGGGTAGACATATTGCAGCCGCACCCAGGCGCCGAGTTCACCGAGCTCACGCGCGAGATCGAGGAATCTGGCGCGGACCTGGCGGTCCTTCCACGGGCTCTCGGCATATTTGAGATCGACGCCATAGGCCGAGGTGTCCTGCGAGATCACCAGGAGCTCCTTGACGCCGGCACCGACCAGGCGCTCGGCCTCGCGCAGCACGTCGTTGGCGGGGCGCGACACCAGATCGCCGCGCAGCTTCGGGATGATGCAGAACGTGCAGCGGTTGTTGCAGCCCTCGGAGATCTTCAAATACGCGTAGTGCCGCGGCGTCAGCTTGATGCCCTGCGGCGGCACCAGGTCGAGATGCGGATTGTGGGCGGGCGGCAGCGCGCGGTGCACGGCGTCGAGCACGCTCTCATATTGCTGCGGGCCGGTGATGGAGAGCACGCCCGGATAGGCCTGCTCGATCTGCTCGGGTTCCGCGCCCATGCAACCCGTTACGATCACCTTGCCGTTCTCGGCCATGGCCTCGCCGATCGCCGAGAGCGATTCCTGCTTGGCGCTGTCGAGGAAGCCGCAGGTGTTGACGATGACGATATCAGCCCCGTCATGCTTGCGGGCGAGCTCATAGCCCTCGGCGCGCAGGCGCGTGATGATACGCTCGGAATCCACCAATGCCTTGGGACACCCGAGCGACACGAAGCTGACCTTGGGCGCAGCCGTCTGATCCATATCTGATCTGCCTGATTGACCGGCCTGAGCTAGTCCCAATTGCCCACAATTACAACCCTTTGCAGGTCGTTCCGGCGTGCTATGGATGAATCACCCGCCGTGAGTGAGCAATGAGCGCCGAACAGTCGCCCAAAATCGTAATCGTCGACGAAAGCCCGATCCGGGCTGCGATCCTGGAGGAGGGATTGCGGGAGGCCGGATTCACGCAAGTGGTCCATATCCGCGAGATGCAGAGCCTGCTCGCCCGTATTTATGCGGTGGACCCCGACATCATCCTGATCGACCTGGAGAACCCCAGCCGCGACGTGCTGGAGGCGATGTTCCAGGTCAGCCGCGCCGTGAAAAGGCCGATTGCGATGTTCGTCGACCAGAGCGATTCAGCCTCGATCCAGGCCTCGGTCGAGGCGGGGGTATCCGCCTACATCGTCGACGGGTTGAAGAAGGAGCGCATCAAGCCGATCCTCGACCTCTGCGTGTCCCGCTTCAACGCCTTCGCCAAGCTCCAGGAAGAGCTGGAGCGCACCAAGTCGCAGCTCGAGGACCGCAAGATCATCGAACGCGCCAAGGGCATCCTGATGAAGGTGAAGGGCCTCACCGAGGACGAGGCCTATGTGCTGCTGCGCTCCACGGCGATGCGCGAGAAGAAGAAAATCGGCGAGATCGCGCAGTCGATCATCACCGCGTCGGAGATGCTGAAATGACTGCTCCCCTCCGCATCGGGTTCATTCCGCTGGTCGATGCCGCAGCCCTGATCGTTGCCGTCGACAGGGGGTTCACTGCCGCCGAGGGGCTCGACGTCGAACTGGTGCGCGAAGTCTCCTGGTCCAACGTTCGTGACAAGCTCAATATCGGCCTGTTCGACGCCGCGCATCTCTTGGCGCCCGTGGCGATCGCGTCCTCGCTCGGGCTCGGTCACGTCAAGGTGCCGATCGCCGCGCCCTTCAATCTCGGCATCAACGGCAACGCGATCACGGTCTCGCCCGCGCTCCACGCAGCGCTGATGGAGGAGATCGAGGGCGATCGTTTCGATCCGCTCGCCACGGCGAAAGCGCTGGCACGGGTGGTCGCCAAGCGCCGCAAGGCCGGCGTGGATCCGCTGACTTTCGGCATGACCTTTCCGTTCTCGACCCACAATTACCAGCTCCGGTTCTGGATGGCCGCGGCCGGCGTCGATCCCGACGAGGACGTCCGCCTCGTTGTGTTGCCGCCGCCTTACATGGTCGACAGCCTCGCCAATGGCCACGTCGATGCATTCTGCGTCGGCGCGCCCTGGAATTCCGTCGCGGTGGATCTCGGCATCGGTCACATCCTGCATTTCGTCTCCGACATCCTGGCGCATGCGGCGGAGAAGGTGCTGGCGGTTCGCCAGGTCTGGGCCGACACGCATCCGGACGTGGTCGCCGGCCTGGTGCGTGCGGCGGTGAAGGGGGCTGAGTTCATCGAGCAGCCCGCGAACCTGGCCGAGGCGGCGCATATCCTGGCGCAGCCCGAGCGGATCGGGGTCGACGCCGAGGTCATCCAGCGCACCCTGACCGGACGCCTGAAGATATCCCCTGACGGTACCTTCCGCGAAAGCGGCCGCTACCTCCTGGTGGGGCGGGAAGAGGCAGGGCGCCCCGATCCGGTCCAGGCCGCCTGGCTCTATGCGCAGATGGTGCGTTGGGGGCAGACCGCGCTTAACCCCGAGGGCGTCAAGACCGCGATGGCCGTGTTCAGGCCCGACCTCTACGACGCGGCCCTCGGC
>NZ_JALBHA010000368.1:0-6714 GCF_023006445.1 Bradyrhizobium sp. SHOUNA76 | reverse complement strand
GTGATCGTTTTGCGCCCCTTGCTGCCGCGCGAAGAGCTGTTCATCGTGAGGTCTGCGTGCGGCGCCGACATCCGCTCGCTCTGCGCCGGCGTCGCGCCCGGCGGCGGTCGCATCATTCAATGCATCTCCAACAGGGCAGCCTCGCTATCGCCCGCGTGCAAGGACGTGCTCGCTCCGTTCGCGGCGAGATGATGCGGTTCGCATTCGCGCGTCAATGTTTGGCGGCGTGCGGTGAATGAATTTCCGCACGCCTGCAACGACAAATCGATTGCAGATATCCGATTTCGATCACGACAAGCCGGGAGGACAACATGCGTTCATTGCTGCTCGTTGCTTCTGCACTCCTCGCCTTCGGAGCGACCATGACGTTCGAGGCCACCGATGCCAATGCGGTGGTGTGCGCCCGCGGGGTCTATCGCGCCGGTTGCGCCGGCCCGAACGCGGCTGTCGTTGTCCGCAAGCCGGTTCCGGTGGTCCGCTGCACCCGGGTGCTGGTCAACGGCGTTTACGTAAAGCGCTGCGTCTAAACCGAGCGGATGGCCAAGCCGGCGCGGTTTGGCTATGATTCGGACCTGACGGTTTCGGACATGCGTTGAACGTGTGTCCGAAGATGGGCTTCGACGCGCCCGCGCTTGGCCAATAATTCCGCTGGCGCAGGACGCCGGAGCACATTAGTCTACCCCTAGATAGTAAGTATACTGTCAATTAGGGAGGCAGACGTTGCGGATCGCCGTGATTGGCGGGGGGCCCGGTGGGCTCTACTTCGCCCATCTCTGGAAGAAGCGTCACCCCGAGGATCAGGTCGACCTGTTCGAACAGAACCCGGCCGACGCGACCTGGGGCTTTGGCGTCGTGTTCTCCGACCAGGCCCTGGAATTCCTGCGCGCCGACGACCCCGAAACGGTCGATGCGATCGCGCCGCATATGGAGAGCTGGGAGAACATCACGCTGAACCTCGGCGGCGACAGCGTCGCCATCGACGGGGTCGGCTTCTCCTCGATCGGGCGGCTCGAGCTCCTGAGATTTCTGCAGCAGCGCGCGCTCGACGTCGGCGTCACCCCGCGCTTCGATACGCCGGTCCACGCCATCGACCAGCTCAATGGGCACGATCTGATCGTCGCCGCGGACGGGCTGAATTCGCTGGTGCGCCGCGCCTACGAGGGCGATTTCGGCACCTCGCTGTCCTACTCCTCCAACAAGTTCGTCTGGTACGGCACCTCGAAGCGGTTCGACACGCTGTCGCAGACCTTCGTGAAGACCGACCGCGGCGCCTTCAACGCCCATCATTATCGTTACTCGCCGGCCATGAGCACCTTCCTGGTCGAATGCGACCAAGCCACCTGGCAAGCCTACGGCTTTGCCTACAAGGACGTCGAACAGTCCAAGGGCGTCTGCGAGGAGGTGTTCGCGGACACGCTCGGCGGCCATTGCCTCGTCTCCAATAAATCGGTCTGGCGCAACTTTCCCTGGGTCTGGAACGAGCATTGGTCGTTCAAGAACATGGTGCTGCTCGGCGACGCCCTGCATTCCGCGCATTTCTCGATCGGTTCGGGCACGCGGCTTGCGATCGAGGACGCCATTGCGCTGGTCAAGGCGCTGGAATCGGATGCGCATCTTGCGACCGCGTTGCATCGCTACCAGGCCGCGCGAAAACCGGTAGTAGAGAAGCTCGTCAACGCCGCGCGCACGTCGGCGTCCTGGTACGAGCACTTTGCCGAGCACATGACGCTCGACCTGATGGATTTCGCCTACAGCTACATCACCCGCTCCGGCCGTATCGACGATTCCCGGCTGCGCGCGATGTCGCCGGCTTTCGCGGCCCGGTACGAGGCGGCCAAGAACGGCGGAGACGAGGCATGACCAACGAAATTCGCGACCAGGTGCCCGCCGACAGCGAAGGGACACGCGAGATCGGCTTTGCCGTTCCGCAAATCTACAACGCCAGCCGCGTGCTGTTCGACAATCTCGCCAAGGGCCGCGGCGACAAGCTTGCGCTGTTGGGTCCCGCGGGTACGCGGACCTATGCCGAGCTCTGCGCGGAGGCTTGCCGCTGGGGCAACGGTTTTGCATCGCTTGGCCTCACGCGCGGCGACCGCGTGCTGTTGTTCCTCGACGACACCCCGGCCTACCCGGCTGCCTTCTTCGGCGCGGTGCGCGCCGGCTTCGTGCCGCTCCTGATCAACACGCTGACGCCGCCGGATCTCCTGCAATTCTATCTTGCCGATTCCGGCGCGGCGGTTGCGGTGGCGGATGCCGAGTTCGCGGCGCGCTTCAATGCGGAGGCGTGCAAGGAGATGGGCCTGCGCACGCTGATCGTCGTCAACGGAGCGGTGGGCGATCATGCCGCGCCCGCGGCGATCTCTGCCGCAGGATGGCTCGCGCAATTCCCGGCCGAGATGGCGGAAGCGGACACCCATCGCAACGAGATGGCGTTCTGGATGTACTCGTCCGGCTCCACCGGACGGCCCAAGGGCATCGTGCATCTCCAGCACGACATGGCCTATAGCGAGGCCGCCTTTGCGCAGAACGTATTGAGGCTGACGCCTGACGACATCTGCTTCTCGGTGCCCAAAATCTTTTTCGCCTATGGCTTCGGCAATTCCGTCACCTTCCCGTTCTCGGCGGGAGGGGCAACGCTGCTGCTGCCGGGCCAGCCGAAACCCGCATCGATCTTTGCGGCGATCGAGCAGTACAGGCCGACGGTCTTCTTCGGCCTGCCGACGCTCTACACCTCACTGACCAAGGCCGAGGGCGCGCAACTGACGAATTTCTCGTCGCTGCGCATGTCGCTCTCAGCGGCCGAGGTGCTCTCGGCCGAAGTCTTCAACGGCTGGAAGACGCTCACCGGCCTCGAGATCGTCGAGGGCCTCGGCTCGACCGAGGTGCTGCACATCTATCTCTCCAACCGGCCCGAGCAGAAGAAGCTCGGCGCCGCCGGTCTGCGCGTGCCCGGCTATGAGGTCGCGCTCCGCGACAAGGACGGCCGCGAGGTCGACGACAACGAGGAAGGCATTTTGTGGGTCCGCGGCGATTCCAACACGCCGCTGTACTGGAACCGGCCGGACAAATCCGCCGAGACGATCCGCGAGGGCGGCTGGATCTACACCGGCGACCGCTTCATCAGGGATGCCGACGGCTTCCACTTCTTCCGCGGCCGCGCCGATGATCTCATCAAGATCTCGGGCCAGTGGGTCTACCCGCTCGAGGTCGAGCTCTGCCTCGCCGACCACCCCGATATCCGCGAATGCGCCGTGTTCGCCGCCGAGCTGCCGGACCGCCGCATGACGCTGAAGGCCGTGGTGGTGATGAACAACCGCGCGTTTAACCAGGGTGACGCGACGCGGCGATTGCAGGATTACGTCAAGGGCAAGCTGCTGCCTTACAAATATCCGCGCGAGGTGATCTTCATCGACGAGTTGCCGAAGACGGGCACGGGGAAGATCGATCGGCAGGCGTTGCTGAGGATGTGAGGCGAGGACGGAGTTCCACGCACCGCAATCGTAGGGTGGGCAAAGCGAAGCGTGCCCACCACTTCTGGTCCGTTAGAGAGAGGTCGTAGGCACGGCACAAGGGCGCCTTTGCCCACCCTACGAGATATGAGCGTGAGGCGCCAACGTCGCCCCACACACCCACTCTCACCCTGCCTTCCCCAGATGCTCCAGCGCATCCTCGGCCCGCAGCGGCACGCGTGACGCTTCGTTGTTGAGATCGACGAGCTGCACCAGCAGACCCATCAGCGTCTTGCGGTCCGCGGGCTTCAGCGGCTCCAGCATGCGCGCCTGGGCGCGCTCGACGGCGGGGATGATCTCGCGCAGGATCGCGGCGCCTGATTTCGTCAGGTGGAGCAGCTTGATCCGCTTGTCCTCGGGCGCCGGCTTGCGCTCGATATAATCCTTGGCCTGCAGCCGTTCGATCACGCTGCCGAGCGTGGAGCGGTCAAATGCGATCACAGCCGACAGCCGCGTCGCGTCGATGCCGGGATGGGTGTGGATCGCGATCAGCGCCGCATATTGCACCGGGGTGAGGTCAAACGCCTTGCACTCCTCCATGAAGATCGAGACCGCGATCTGCTGCATGCGCCGGAACAGATAGCCCGGCGCGGCATAGACGGCATCGATCGTGATCGGAGCGGGCGGCTTACTCGGCATCGGGCTGCTTCTCCGGTGCGGCATCGGCGAAAGCTGCGAGCGCCTTGGCGGCAGCTTCCGCCCCCAGCAGGCGCGGATAGGCCGAGATATCGACACCGAAGCGGCGCGCATTGGCGAGCTGCGGCACCAGACAGAGATCGGCCAGCGTCGGCGCATCGCCGAAGCAGAACGGGCCGGGCTCGTCCCTGATCAGCGTCTCGCAGGCCGACAGCCCCTCGCGGTTGACCCATGCGGCCCAGTCCTGGACCTTCTCCTCGGGCAGGCCAAGCTCGCGCAGCCGCGCCAGCACCTTCAGGTTCTGCACCGGGTGGGTGTCGCACGCGATCGCCAGCGCGAACGCCCGCACCTTGGCGCGCCGCAGCGGATCCTTCGGCAGCAGCGGCGGATTGGGGTGCGTCTCGTCGAGCCATTCGATGATCGCCACCGATTGGGTCAGCACTGTACCCGCATCGCTCTCCAACGCCGGCACCAGGCCTTGCGGATTGATGGCGAGATAGGCGGGCGCGCATTGCTCGCCCTTGCGCAAATGATGCGGCAGATGCGCGGCCTTGAGGCCCTTGAGGTTCAGCGCGATCCGCACCCGATAGGCGGCGCTGGAGCGGAAATAGCCGTGCAGCTTCATCGAAACCCTCCCTGAACTTTCCCCGTCATTCCGGGGCGATGCGCCAGCATCGAACCTGGAACCTCGAGGTTCTCCGGTGCGCAACTGCGCACCGGAGTTCGGCTCTTCGAGCCGCCCCGGAACGACGGCTTTGGCAATCTTCGCCACGTTGACGCTACCTAGATCGTCAGTATACTGTCAATCAACAAAACGATCGGGAGCAGCAACCATGGAAGCCGTGACCAAGACGCCGGAACGCGAGGCGTTCTACAGGAAGATCGACGGCGAAAACCTCACCGCGCTGTGGACGGTGATGAGCGATCTGATCACGCCGGAGCCGAAGAGCGCCTGCCGGCCTCATTTGTGGAAATTCGACGTCATCCGCGACTACATGACGGAAGCCGGCAAGCTCATCACCGCCAAGGAGGCCGAGCGGCGCGTGCTGGTGCTGGAGAACCCGGGCTTGCGCGGCCAGTCCAAGATCACGACCTCGCTCTATGCCGGCGTGCAGATGGTGGTGCCGGGCGACGTCGCGCCGGCGCATCGTCACAGCCAGTCGGCGCTGCGCTTCGTGCTCGAAGGCAAGGGCGCCCACACTGCGGTCGACGGCGAGCGCACCGCGATGGAGCCCGGCGATTTCATCATCACGCCGTCGATGACCTGGCACGATCATTCCAACGAGACCAGCGAGCCGATGTTCTGGCTCGACGGCCTCGACATCCCCTTGGTGCAGTTCTTCGACTGCTCTTTTGCGGAAGGCTCGAAAGAAGACCAGCAGAAGATCACGAGGCCTGCCGGCGACAGCTTTGCGCGCTACGGCCACAATCTCTTGCCGGTCGACGTGAAGCGTTCGTCGAAAACCTCGCCGATCTTCAGCTATCCCTATGCCTACACCCGTGAAGCCCTGGAGAAGGCGAGGGCGAGTCAGGAATGGGACGCCTGTCACGGGCTGAAGCTGAAGTTCAGCAATCCCGAGACCGGCGATTTCGCGATGCCGACGATCGGCACCTTCATCCAGCTGCTGCCGAAGGGATTCAAGACCGCGCGCTATCGGTCGACGGATGCCACAGTGTTCTGCCCGATCGAGGGCCGCGGCCGCAGCCGCATTGGCGATGCGGTATTCGAGTGGGGCCCGCGCGATCTGTTCGTGGTGCCGAGCTGGCATTGGGTCACGCACGAGGCGGATGAGGACGCCGTGCTGTTCAGCTTCTCGGATCGGCCGGTGCAGCAGAAGCTGGATCTGTTCCGCGAAGATCGCGGGAACGCGTGACGGTCTCGTAGGGTGGGCAAAGGCGCGAAGCGCCGTGCCCACGTCTTCGCGACTCATGGAGAGGTGGTGGGCACGCTTGCGCTTTGCCCACCCTACGGCTGCGGTGAGCCGCTACCGCCAGTGCAACAGCCGCGTCTCCAGCCAGCCGATCACCTTCCCGACCGCGAGGCCAAACACCGACAGGATCACCACGCCGGCGAGCAGCTGATCGGTCTGCATCAGATTGCCGGCCTGGAGCACGAAGGCGCCGATGCCGTATTGGGCGCCGATCATCTCGGCGCTGACGACGAGCAAGAGCGCCACGGAGGCGGTGATGCGGAAGCCGGCGAGGATCGCGGGCAGCGCGCCGGGCCAGATCACCTTACGCACGATGGTGGCGAAGGGAACGTTGAAGCTTTGCGCCATGCGGACCAGATTGCGCGGCACCGCGTCGACGCCGCTATAGACCGAGATCGCGGTCGAGAAGAACACCCCGAGCGCAATGGTCGCGATCTTCGGCTCTTCGCCGATGCCAAGCCAAAGGATCAACAGCGGCAGCAGCGCAATTTTCGGGATCGGGAACAGCGCGGAGATGAACGTGATGCCGACGCTGCGCGCCAGCCGCGACAGGCCGATGGCGAAGCCGACCGCGATCCCTGCCGCGGTGCCCAGCAGCCAGCCGACGCCGATGCGCAGCAGCGAGGCCGACAAATGTT
>NZ_JALBHA010000367.1:0-6726 GCF_023006445.1 Bradyrhizobium sp. SHOUNA76 | reverse complement strand
AAGGCGCTGCGGGCGGGCAGGGCGGTGGCGCGGGCCACCGGCGTGCCGCCGGGCATCCCGTATTCGAGCGACATCGACGAGCTCAGCACGCTCCATCGCGACAAGGAAATTGCGGCGAGGCTGGCGCGGCTGAAGTCACGCTCCTGAGTACCGTGTCATGAGCGCTCTGCTCGAACACGTCATGTCGCCGGAGGTCAGGCCGTTCGCGATCGCGGCGGCCATGATCGTCATCGTCGGCTCGATCGAGGTAGTCTCGATGCTGGTCGGGGCCTCCTTGAGCGAGATGCTCGGCACCAACATCGACTTCGGCCATCCCAGCGACAATGGCGTGATCAACGCCATCTCCTGGATCAATGTCGGCGGCGTGCCGCTCTTGATCTTCCTGCTGCTCCTGCTCGGCGCGTTCTCCATCACCGGCTTCCTGATCCAGGACATCGCGCGGATGCTGGCCGGTCCCTTGCCGGCCTCGGTCGCCTCGGTCGGGGCCGTCGTCGTGTCGGTTCCGATGGTCCGCGCGGCCAGCAGGGCCATCTCGCGGGTCATTCCCAAGGATGAAAGCTACGCCGTCGGCCTAGGCGATCTCGTCGGCCGCATCGGTGAGGTCGTCATCGGTCCGCTCGACCAGGGACCGCCCGGCCGCGTCAGCGTCGCCGATATCCACGGCAACCGCCATTTCGTCTGGGCGGTCGCCGCGCCGTCGTCAACACCCCTGCCGCAGGGAACCATGGTCCTGCTGGTCGACCGCGACGGCACCCGCTTCGTCGCAGTGAAGGCCGACGATGAACTTAAGCCGTCCAAGCCACCTCTAAGCAGCTAGCAGTTCATTCATTGGAGAAAGTCATGTTCGACATCGCAGTCCCGGCCATGATCGGCGTCGCGCTGATCGTCGTCCTCGGGATCGTCTTCACCATTCTCTACAAACGCGCCACGCGCGACGAAGCCTTCGTGCGCACCGGGCTCGGTGGCAAGAAGGTCGTGCTCGACGGCGGCGCCATGATCCTGCCGATCTTCCACTCCTATGCCAGCGTCAATCTGAAGACGCTGCGGCTCACCGTGGAACGCAAGGAGCGGGAATCCCTGATCACCAGGGACCGCCTGCGCGTCGACATCGTTGCCGAGTTCTATGTACGCGTCCGCCCCGACGATGAGAGTATCGCGCTTGCGAGCCAGACGCTGGGTGCGCTGACCAATGACGCGGAAGCGCTGCGCAACCAGGTCGAGGCGAAATTCGTTGACGGCCTGCGCTCGGTGGCGGCGACCATGAGCATCCTCGAACTCCAGGAGAAGCGCTCGGACTTCGTCAAGCATGTGCAGGCGACAGTCGAATCCGACGTCAAATCCAACGGCCTCGAGCTTGAATCCGTGTCGCTCACGAAGCTCGACCAGACCGACGTCAAGTTCTTCAACCCGGAAAACTTCTTCGACGCCGAGGGCCTGACCCAATTGAAGACGGTCACCGAGACCCGGCGGCGCGACCGCAATGCCATCGTGCGCGACAACGAGGTGGCGATTGCGCAAAAGGACCTCGAGGCGCGCCAGCAAACCCTCGGGATCGAACGGACCAAGAAGGAAGCGGAGCTCTCCCAGGAGCGCGACATCGCCAACAAGACCGCAAGCACCCGGGCCGAGGTCGCGACCGCCACGCAGACCGCGCGCCTCACCGAGGAAAATGCCCGCATCGACACCGACCGAGCCGTTGCCGAGAAGGAGGCCGGCGCCAAGCAGGTCAAGGAAACCGCGGTGATCGAGTCGGATCTGGCGATCAACAAGCGCAAAACCGACGCGCAGCGCGAGATCCAGATCGCCACGCAGGAAAACGAGATCCAGATCGCTGCCAAGAGCAAGCAGACCTCGGAAGCCGTCACCGAAGCCAAGGCCGCCGAAGCGCTCGCAGTCTCCGCGGAGGAAAAGGTCGTCACCGCGCGTGCGGTCGAGGTCGCCGATCGTGCCCGTCTGACACAGGTGCTGGCCGCGCGCACCGAGGCCGAACGCAAATCGACCGAGCTGATCGTTGCGGCCGAGGCCGAGAAGAAGGCCTCGCTCGATCGCGCCGAGGCCGTCAAGACGCTGGCCACCGCCGAAGCCGAGTCCAACAAGATCAAGGCCGTAGGCGTCCGCAACATCGGTGAGGCCGAGGCCGCCGTCATCACCATGAAGAACGAGGCGCAGAACAAGCTCGGCAGCAACGTCATCGACTTCGAGATCGCCAAGAAGCGGATCGAGACGATGCCGTCGGCGCTGGCCGAGATGGTCAGGCCTATCGCCAACCTCAAGGACGTCCGCATCCTGCACACCGGCGGCGCGTTCGGCGGCAACGGGGCCGTCGGAGGCAATGTCGGCTTCGGCGAAGGACTTGCCGGCGAGCTGCTCAAGGTCCACGCGCTGCGTCCGATGATCGACGAGATCCTGCGCCAGAGCGGCTTCGCGCCGGGCGAAGATCCCGTGCAGGCGCTGGTCGGCGCCGTGACCGGGAAGAGCAACGGCGCCGCCGTGCCTGCGCCGGCGCCGGAGAAGACAAACGCCGCCGATCTATGAATGCCCGTTCATTGCTGCGGAGAATTCGAAACGATAAACAGGCTCGGCGCGTCTCGCGTCGCGCAACGTCCCGGAGTGCAGATCGATCGTGTCCTGAACCTTTCGATCGCGCTCCGGACGTGTCTCGAGGCAACGCCTTTTGTTGCCGCGGCGCCTGCGCCGATCGACGCCAGGCGCTGAGGCCTGTTTCGATCGGAGGATTTTCACATGAAGTATTTTCTGTCTGGATTGATCGCGATCGGTCTTTCGATCGCCGCCATGCCGTCGTTCGCAGCTGACGCCCGCAACGTTACCATCGTCAACGAGACCGGCTATGCCATCAAATTCCTGGGCTTCAACGCGCCGGATGATGGCCTGGACGAGTGGGACAATGAGCTCGACAAGGTGCTGCAGAACCAGGCCAGCACCTATGTCGAGTTCGACGAGGACGACGAGGGCTGCGTCTGGAATATCCGCGTCGACTGGCAGAGCTACGACGAGGCGGTGCTCTGGAAGAACGTCAATCTCTGCAAGATGACTGCGCTTCGGTTGCGCTACGACCCCGGTACCAAGACCACCTCGTTCCTCGCGGAATAACGATTGGCCCGTATGGCCGGAGGAGGGGCCGCTCGGCCCTTCCTCAGGCACGTTGCGGATGATGACGAATTCGTCCTTTGCAAGCGCAAGCGGCTTTGTTATACGCAGCCGCGCGCGAACGACTGGTTCGCCTTTTCCTCGGTAGCTCAGCGGTAGAGCATCCGACTGTTAATCGGATGGTCGCTGGTTCGAATCCAGCCCGGGGAGCCAAATTCTACCGCAAATTCAACGAGTTGTGAGCGCGCCCTCAGGTGGCGCGCGACCTCATTGCATTGAACTCTGAGCAGTGCGTTCACGATCCCTGGCTGGAATCGCCTTCAAGCAGATGTGTGTATAGGCCCCGTCGCGCCATGCGGGCGGCCCCAAATCGACTCAATTGAAATCGAGCTTCGCGACTGCCGGACTTTTTACGGAGCTGATTCCCATGCCAGACATCCAGGTCGACCACATGGCCCCCTCGATTCTGCCGGCCGACATTCCCGAGCTCAGCGACGACGAATGCCTCGCCTGTCTGGCGCGTGCGGTCGAGACACCCGAGTCGGCGCGGCTGGACGAGGTCGCGGCTCTGATCGGCCGCCTCGCGGTGGCAATCGAATAATCCGTTCCGGCCCTGATGCGGTAAGATGCGGGCGCCTTGGCCCCAAAAGCCTTGGCCCCACAGGGCTAACGGCCGTTGCGTTTTGGCCAGCCATGTTCCAAAGATGCCGCCAACATTGGTTCGCGGCATCGCCGCATTGCAGGGTCCGCAAATGTCCGGTTTTTCGACCGCGCGCCTTAAAATGGTCGATGGCCAGGTGCGCACCAGTGACGTCACCGACCGTCGTGTTCTCGATGCCATGCTTACGGTTCCGCGCGAGGCCTTTGTGCCGGCAGGCCGGCAGGCGTTGGCCTATCTCGATCTCGACCTCGACGTGAGCGAGGGCGCAGTCAAGCGCTTCCTGATCAAGCCGCAGCTGACCGGCAAGCTGCTTCAAGCCGCCGAAATCGGCGAGGGTGACAACGTGCTGGTGGTCGGCTGCGCCACGGGATACCTCGCGGCGCTGACAGCCAAGCTGGCCCGCCAGGTCACCGCAACGGAATGCGATTCGGCCCTGGCCGCGAAGGCCAAGGATGCCGTCGCTGCCCTGGGGCTGACTAATGTGACCTGCAAGGCTGCGGCCTGTACCGAAGGCGATCCTTCCGCTGCTCCCTATGACGTGATTATCCTCAATGGCGCCGCCGAGGTGACGCCGGAGGCGCTGCTCGGGCAGCTGAAGGAGGGCGGGCGTCTGGTGGGGGTTTCGGCCGAATCCAGGCCGCCCCGGGCCATCATCGTGACCCATACCCACGGTGAATTCGGCCATCGAACCCTGTTCGACGCCGCCGCTCCGGTCCTTCCCGGCCTGGCGCGGGCTGCCGCCTTCGTCTTCTGACAGCTCGAAGCTCATAAAATCCCGTTCTGAATCAGAAGTGTGGCCGGGATGCTGCACGTGAAGAGTTTCCACCGAGAACTACCCTCAGGTGGTTCCGTCGCGCTTGACCGCGTCCTATGTTGCAGCGGGGCAGCGACTCCACTCGTAGACGGTACCCAGCTCGCGGGCACGAGCCGGGCGTTAGAATGAACGGAATTTTTGGGATGCATGGGGTGAAGCTCTTCACCGGAGCTGCGGTTTCGGTCTTGCTGCTGTCGCTAGCCGGGCCGACGCCTGCCTTGGCGGATACGATCGAGTCCGCGCTGGTGCGCGCCTATCAGAACAATCCGCAGCTCAACGCACAGCGCGCCCAGGTGCGCTCGACTGACGAAAACGTGCCGCAGGCTTTGTCCGGCTATCGGCCCAGGGTCAATCTGACGGCGAGCGGCGGCTATCAATATCAGGATCTGCAGAGTGGCGTGGGGAGCAATTCAATCCATGGCACCACCATGCCTCGCAGCGCTGGAATTACGGCTTCGCAGACGCTTTATAACGGCAACCAGACTGCCAACCGGACGCGCGCCGCGGAGAGTCAGGTTTCCGGCTCCCGCGAAGCGCTGCGCAGCCTCGATCAAAGCGTGCTGCTCCAGGCCGCCACGACCTACATGGATTATCTGCGCGACTCGGCCACGCTCGAAGTTCAGCGCAGCAACGTGCGGGTGCTCGAGCAGACGCTGAAGCAGACGCGTGACCGCTTCAATGTCGGCGAAGTGACACGCACCGACGTTGCGCAATCGGAAGCACAGCTGGCGGCCGGCAGGACGCAGGCCCTTACCGCGGAAGCAAACCTCACCACGACGCGCGCGAACTTCCGCCGCATCATCGGCAACGAGCCGACGAACCTTGCACCCGGCTCGCCTGTCGATCGTTTCCTGCCCGCGACGCTCGCTGCCGCAGTCGAGCTCGGCCTCGTCGAGCATCCCAACGTCACGGCTGCAATGTTCGGCATCGACGTCAATTTCTTGCAGGTCAAGGTCGCCGAAGGTGCGTTGCTGCCGACGCTTACAATCCAGGCATCGGCCACGCAGGCCAACGAACAGTCCTTGATTCAGTTGCGCTCGTTCAACGCCGCCGCGACCGCTCAGCTCTCGGTGCCGATTTATCAGGGCGGCAGCGAATATTCGCTGATCCGCCAGTCCAAGGAAAACCTGGCGCAGCAGCGTCTCAACCTCGAAACGACGCGCGATCAGACCCGTGCGACCGTGGTGCAATGGTGGGGTTCGTTGCAGGCCGGCAAGGCGCAGGTGCAGTCCGCGCAGGCGCAGGTGACGGCATCCGAGATCGCGCTGAACGGCGTGCGCGAAGAAGCCAAGGCCGGTCAGCGTACCACCCTCGACGTGCTCAATGCGCAGCAGGCGCTGGTCAATGCGCGCGTGGCACTGGTGACCGCGCAGCACGACCGGGTCGTTGCGTCCTATAACGTCCTTGCTGCCGTCGGCCGTCTGGCGCCGCAGGTCCTCGGCCTTGGGACCACGGTTTATGATCCCAGCGTTCACTACCACCAGGTCCGCGACAGCTGGGCCGGCGTGCGTACGCCTGACGGACGCTGATTCCCCGTCGTCATCCGGTCGGCCTCGCGAACAGCCGAGGCCGATCGGTGCTTTGCTTGCAATCATCAAAATCCCTGACATAGCCTTGCCAAGACAATGCGGGTCGATTCGCCCCGCGTTAACGCCGTATGCGTAAAGCTTGAGTGCCGAGGGGCAGGGCGCACCGCTGCACGTTGAGCCGTGATCTGGGGACAAGTCGGGCTGCCGCGACGAAAATGTCGAGCCGCTCGTTGCGGAACCGGCCAATCCTGTCGTGCTTGGTGTAAAACAGCGCATGCGAGGGCGTTGATGATGTGGAGTCGGAGATGACGCAGCCTGCAAAGGTCACAGAACCCTCGATGGAGGAGATTCTGGCCTCGATCCGGCGCATCATTGCCGACGATGAGGCCAAGCCGCCGCCGGCTGAAACCGCCAAGCCCGAGAAAGCCGCGGCCCCGGCTGCGCCGCCAAAGCCGCAGGCGATGAACGACATTCCGCCATCCAAGGTCGCACCGGCCAAACCGGCCGCCTCGTGCCCGAAGCGGAATCGCTTCAAGTTGAAGCGATTATCGCGGTGGCTCCTTCACCTCTCCCGCAAGCGGGCGAGGGAGCGCACCTCCTTTGTTGCTGCATCA
>NZ_JALBHA010000366.1:0-6733 GCF_023006445.1 Bradyrhizobium sp. SHOUNA76 | reverse complement strand
GATCTGCGCGCCGGTGACGAGCGGCAGGCCGTCGCGGAAGCCGGTGGTGGAGGCGGCGCCGCCGGTGCACTGCGCGACGTTCTCATAGACCTTGCAGTCTTCGTAGGGTCCCGGGCCAAAGCCCTTGATCGAGGCGACGATCATCTTCGGGTTGATCGCCTGGATCTTCTCCCAGGGGAAGCCCATGCGGTCGAGCACGCCGGGGCCGAAGTTCTCGACCAGCACATCGCATTTCTTGATCAACTCGGTGAGGACTTCCTTGCCCTTGGGGTTCTTGGTGTCGAGCGTGATCGAGCGCTTGTTGTGGTTGAGCATGGTGAAATACAGACTGTCCACGTTCGGGATGTCCTGCAGCTGGCCGCGGGTGATGTCACCCACGCCCGGACGTTCCACCTTGATCACGTCGGCGCCGAACCATGCCAGCAGCTGCGTGCAGGTCGGGCCTGACTGAACGTGGGTGAAGTCGAGAATGCGAACGCCCTTGAGCGCTTTGGTCATCGTGTTGCTCCGTACTCTGTGTCTGCCCCCGCAAACCGCAGGGAATAAAGGGTTGAGGGGGAGTTACTTCTTCTTCTGCAGAACGCTCTGCGGATTGAGGTTGCCGATGCGGCCGCTCTCCGAGCCTGCGGCCGGATCGATCACCGCGTTGATGAGCGTCGGCTTGCCGGAGGTCATCGCTTCGTTGACGGCACGCTTGAGCTCGTCGGGCGAGGTCGCGTTGACGCCGACGCCGCCGAAGGCTTCCATCATCTTGTCGTAGCGCGCGCCCTTGACGAACACCGTCGTCGCCGGATCGGAATTGGCGCCGTTGACGTCGGTGCCGCGATAGATGCCGTCATTGTTGAAGATGACGACGCAGATCGGAAGATTGTAGCGGCAGATGGTCTCGACCTCCATGCCGGAGAAGCCGAACGCGCTGTCGCCTTCCACCGCGAGCACGGGGTGGCCGGTCTCCAGCGCGGCGGCGATCGCCTGGCCCATGCCGATGCCCATCACGCCCCAGGTGCCGACGTCGAGACGTTTGCGGGGCCGGTACATGTCGATGACGCCGCGGGCGAGGTCGAGCGTGTTGGCGCCCTCGTTGACGAGGATCGCCTCGGGGTGCTCCTTGATCACGTTCTTCAGCACGCCGAGCGCGCCGTGATAATCCATCGGCGACTTGTTGTTCATGAGCTTCGGCGCCATCTTGGCGACGTTCTCTTCGCGCTTGGACGAGATAGCCTTGGTCCATTCGGCGGGCGGGGCGGTCCAGCCTGACGCCATCGCCTGGTTGAAGGCGGAGACGACCGAGCCGATGTCGCCGACGACGGGGGCGACGATCTCGACGTTGGAGTCCATCTCGCGCGGCTCGATGTCGACCTGGATGAACTTCTTGGGCGCTTCGCCCCAGTTCTTGCCCTTGCCGTGCGAGAGCAGCCAGTTCAGCCGGGCGCCGATCAGCATGACGACGTCTGATTCTTTCAGCACCGTGGAGCGTGCAGCACCCGCGCATTGCGGATGCGTATCGGAGAGGAGGCCCTTGGCCATGCTCATCGGCAGGAAGGGGATGCCGCTCTTCTCGACGAAGGTTTTGATCTCCTCGTCGGCCTGCGCGTAGGCCGCGCCCTTGCCGAGGATGATCAGGGGACGCTTCGCCGCCTTGAGCACGTCGAGCGCGCGCTTGATCGAAGCGGGCGAGGGGATCTGCGCGGGCGCAGCGTCGATCACCTTGACCAGCGACTTCTGGCCGGCATCGGCGTTCATCACCTGGCCGAACAGCTTTGCCGGCAAGTCGAGATAGACGCCGCCGGGGCGGCCCGAGACCGCGGCGCGGATGGCGCGGGCAAGGCCAATGCCGATGTCCTGGGCGTGCAGCACGCGATAGGCCGCCTTGCACAGCGGCTTGGCAATCGCGAGCTGGTCCATTTCCTCGTAGTCGCCCTGCTGCAGGTCGACGATCTCGCGCTCCGAAGAGCCCGAGATCAGGATCATCGGGTAGCAGTTGGTGGTGGCGTGCGCGAGCGCGGTGAGACCGTTGAGGAAGCCGGGCGCGGAGACCGTGAGGCAGATGCCGGGCTTCTTGGTGAGGAAGCCGGCGATGCCCGCCGCATAACCGGCGTTCTGCTCGTGGCGGAACGAGATCATGCGGATACCGGCGGCCTGCGCCATGCGGCCCAAATCCGTGATCGGGATGCCCGGCACATTATAGATGGTGTTGATGCCGTTCAGCTTGAGCGCGTCGATGACGAGATGAAAGCCATCCGTCAGCTCCTGCTCGGTGCCCGGTGCTTCGGACTTGGTCGCGGTATTCAGCATGGGCCTTGTCTCCCTGGTCTCAGATAGTGGGGCGAGTTTTTCGCCCTTCTGGTGAACGTTGCTAAGTGAAGAGTTCCTGACCATGCGCTTCGACGTAAGCGGCAAGGCCGAGGGTGTGGTCGCGGGCGCGCTTCTCTGCGAGCTCGGTGTCGCGCGCCTCCAGTGCTTCGATCATGCCGAGATGCTCGGGCAGCGAGGTCGCGGTGCGGTCCTTGCGTCCGATGGTCAGCTGGCGATAGCCGCGCACGTGCAGCAGGAGGTCGTTGGTGAGATCGACCAGAACCGGCGATTCCGACAGCGAGATCAGCGCCTGGTGGAAGGCGATGTTGGCCCGCGAATATTCCTCGACGTGATCTTCAGGCAGCCGGTCCTTGCTGAAGTCCTTGAAGTAGTCGCGCAGCGCCGTGATGTCTTTCTTGCGTGCGGTGGTGGTGATGAGGCGGGCGGCCATGCTCTCCAGTGCTGCCCAGGCGCGGATCATGTCGACGATCTCGCTCTTGGTCCTTCGCACCACCATGATGCCGCGGCGCGGCACCGTCTTCACGAAACCGTCCTGCTCGAGCATCGCGATGGCTTCGCGGATCGGGGTGCGGCTGACGCCCAGGCGCTCGGACAGCGCGCGCTCGTCGAGCATCACCGGCTCGGGCGTCGAATAGATGTCCATCTTGAGGATGGCTTCCTTCAAGGCGTCATACGCCTTGTTCTTGAAGCTGCTCTCCGGGGCAATACGAACGATTGCGATGTCTGCCTCGGCCATGTTCGGCAACGCCTTGGTTGGTTTCCGTAGTGACACGACGAATCTCCTCCAGTGGGAGTCGTCTTTTACAGGAATATTAACGGGAAAGTTTTTGGCATACCACATGCCAGAATGTCAAGCTGGCTATTTTTTGCAGCGTTCCAAGGTGTGCTCTGGCTTGACAAGTTGGCTTCTGGCATACCAAATGCCATCGCCAGCCATTTTTGATCCAAGCCGGCGGAGTAGTCTCGGCTTTATGCCACTCCGTTCCGCGGCATGGAACGAAGCGCGGCGAATGGCAAGCATCACGGGCAGCCGCTACGCGCGCGCGCTTTGAAAAGAACGAACTGAGGTCAAGGGAGAAGCCACATGTCCAATTCCAAAGATGCCGTCCGCAAGGTGCTCGACCAGGTCAAGGCGGACAACCGCACCAGCCTGACGGCGCCGGAAGGCAAGCTGGTCTGCGACGCCTACGGCATTCCGGTGCCCAAGGAGGGCGTGGCGAAGTCGGCCGGCGAGGCCGGCAAGATGGCCTCGTCGATGGGCTTCCCCGTCGTGATGAAGATCGTCTCGCCTGATATTCTCCACAAGACCGAAGCCGGCGGCGTCATCGTCGGCCTCAAGACGGTCGAGGATGCCGAGAAGGCCTACGAGACCATTCTCGGCAACGCCAAGAAGTACAAGGCCGACGCCAAGATCGAGGGCGTCCAGGTGCAGCAGATGCTGGCCGGCGGCACCGAAGTGATCGTCGGCTCGATCACCGACGGTTCTTTCGGCAAGCTGGTCGCCTTCGGCCTCGGCGGCGTGCTGGTCGAAGTTCTCAAGGACATCACTTTCCGCCTCGCGCCCGCGACCAAGGAAGACGCGCTCTCGATGCTCGACGGCATCCAGGCCCACGAGATCCTGAAGGGCGTGCGCGGCGGCGAGCCAGTGAATCGCACGGCGCTCGCTGACGTCATTGTCAAAGTCTCGCAGCTCGTCACCGATTTCCCTGAAATCGTCGAGCTCGACCTCAACCCGGTGTTCGCGACGGCGAAGGGGGCGGTCGCCGCCGACGTGCGCATCGTCGTCGATTTCGCCTATGTGCCGAAGCCGAAGCCGCGCCCGACCGAAGAGATCGTCGTGGCGATGAACCGCATCATGCAGCCGAAGGCGGTCGCCGTGGTCGGCGCTTCCGCCGAGGACGGCAAGATCGGCAACTCCGTGATGAAGAACCTCATCAACGGCGGCTACAAGGGCGACATCTATCCGATCCATCCCAAGGCCGCCGAGATCCTCGGCTACAAGGCCTACAAGAGCGTCAAGGACGTGCCGGGCGTGATCGACACCGCCGTGTTCGCGATCCCCGCGAAGTTCGTGGCGGCAGCGCTGACCGAATGCGGCGAGAAGAAAATCCCGGGCGCGGTGCTGATCCCGTCGGGCTTCGCGGAAGCGGGCGCGCCGGAGCTGCAGGCCGAGATCGTCGAGGTCGGCAAGAAATACGACATCCGCCTGATGGGGCCGAACATCTACGGCTTCTACTATACGCCCGCCAATCTTTGCGCGACCTTCTGCACGGCTTACGATGTGAAGGGCTCGGCCGCGCTATCGTCGCAGTCCGGCGGCATCGGCATGGCCATCATCGGGTTCTCGCGCTCGGCCAAGATGGGCGTCTCGGCCATCGTCGGCCTGGGCAACAAGTCCGACATCGACGAGGACGATCTGCTCGCATTCTTCGAGCAGGACCCGAACACCTCGATCATTGCCCAGCATTGCGAAGACCTCAAGGACGGCCGCGCCTTTGCGGAGGCCGCAAAACGCGTCTCCAAGAAGAAGCCGGTCGTCGTGCTCAAGGCCGGCCGCACCTCGGCCGGCGCGAAGGCGGCGTCCTCGCACACCGGCGCGCTCGCCGGTAACGACAAGATCTATGAGGACGTCCTGGCGCAGTCCGGCGTGATCCGGGCCCGCAGCTTGCGGCAACTGCTCGAATTCGCCCGCGGCGTGCCGGTGCTGCCGACGCCGAAGGGCGAGAACGTGCTGATCATCACCGGTGCCGGCGGCTCGGGCGTGCTGCTGTCGGATTCCTGCGTCGACAATGGCCTGTCGCTGATGTCGATGCCGCCGGATCTGGACGCGGCGTTCCGCAAGTTCATCCCGCCGTTTGGAGCGGCCGGAAATCCTGTGGATATCACCGGCGGCGAGCCGCCGATCACCTACGTCAACACGGTGAAGCTCGGCCTGTCGGACGAGCGCATCCATTCGCTGATCCTCGGCTACTGGCACACCATCGTCACGCCGCCGATGGTGTTCGCCCGCAACATGGTCGAGGTGAAGAAGGAGATGGAGGCGAAGGGCTTTGTGAAGCCGATCGTGGCGTCCCTGGCTGGCGACGTCGAGGTCGAGGAAGCCGCCGAATATCTCTACCAGAACGGCATCCCGGCCTATGCCTATTCGACCGAGCTGCCGGTCGAGGTGCTTGGTGCCAAGTACAAATGGGCGCGCGGGGCAGGGCTGCTCTGAGGCGAAGATGCTGCTCCGGCATATTCTGGAGCGGCATTTTTCAGGTACGTCGTTCCGGGGCGATGCAAAGCATCGAACCCGGAACCTCGAGATTCCGGGTCTGGTCCTTCGGACCATCCCGGAATGACGAGGCTCCAAGGCGGCAGGTCGCGATGAACAAGAGCGTGATCCGGCGCAAATCGCTTGAGCCCCGATCTCCATCGGACGCCGAGCACGAGGCGCGTGATGGCGGCGTGCAGTCTGTCGACCGCGCGCTGTCGATTCTCGAAACGCTGGCCGAGGACGACGAGGGCTATCGCCTCAGCGATCTCGCCGTGCGCACCGGCCTCTCCGCCTCGACCGTGCACCGCCTGCTGGCGACGCTGGAAAGCCGACGCTTCGTGCAGTTCGACCGCGTCGAATCCAAATGGCATGTCGGCGTGCGCAGCTTCACGGTCGGCGCGAGCTTTGCGCGGCGGCGCAATTTTTCCGCGCAGGCGATTCCGTATCTGCGCAAGCTGCGCGATCTCACCCGCGAGACCGCCAATCTCGCCGTGGTCGACGACGAGTTCATCATCGTGCTGACCCGCATGGAGAGCCGCGAAATCATGCGCTCGCTGACCAAGGTCGGCGGCCGCGTGCCTATGGTGACCTCCGGCGTCGGCAAGGCGGTGCTCGCGACCTATTCCGACGAGGACGTCAGCGCTGTCATTCGGCACCATGGCATGCCCAGGTTGACCGAGAAGTCGATCGTGCGGCCGAGCGATCTGTTCAGGGAGCTCGGAAAGATCCGCAAGCAGGGCTTTGCGATCGACGATGAGGAGGCGCAGCTCGGCCTGCGTTGCGTCGCTGCGGTGGTATACAACGCTCTGGCCGAGCCGCTGGCCGCGATCTCCGTATCCGGCATGACCGGCCGGGTCACTGACGAGCGATTGCCGGAGATCGGACAAATCGTGCGGGACGTTGCCGCAGAGCTGACGGCCGCGCTCGGCGGGGTGATCCCGCCGCCCCGCTAACCACGGGCGCCCCGGGGGATGTCACTGGACAGCATCGGCCGTTTTGGCTGATATGCGACCAAACGACACAATGCGGCAAACGTCCGCATGAGCCTGGAGATGCCCCCATGTTTCGATTTCCCGCGCGCCTTGCCGGCGCGGCCGTCGCGCTGACCCTTGCGGCAGCGACGCCTTCTCTTGCCCAGCAACTCGAGCTCAAGCTGATGGC
>NZ_JALBHA010000365.1:0-6772 GCF_023006445.1 Bradyrhizobium sp. SHOUNA76 | reverse complement strand
GCCGCGGTCGAGGCGCGCCACGCCGACCTCGCGCTGGCTGTGCTGTCGGCCCTCGTCGAGGTCCGAGAATTGGCCGCAGACGCGACGCGGCCGAGCGTTCCTTCCGTTCACCCCATGCTGGGCTCGCCTTACCAGCCGCTCGCTTGCGACAATTTCCGCTAGACCCACCAAGGACTCCAGAAATGTTGACGTTGACACATGGCGTTGAACAACCGCTGCGGTGGACTGAACGTCAGCCGGCGCTATCGAAGCTGCGCATGGCTCAGCTCAAGCGCCTCGCGCTGCATGCGCTAGCCGTGCTCTCGATGGGCAGCGTGCTCACCGCCCTGATCGCGTTGAGAGCCGCCATCTATCTCTGGCATCTCCACGCCTGACGGGGATTGACCAGCATGCCGCTCCTCAAGGGAAATCTGGAGCAGGTGGTCACCGTGACCATCCTGACCATGACGCTGAGCCTGATCTGGGGCGCGATCCTGACGCTCGTGATCACGCTTCTCGCGCGCGGGCTCGGAGTCTAGCTCCCCGCCTCCCTCTCGATCAGCCGGGCCAATTCCGCCGCTGTGACCTCGATCGGCCGGCCGCTGCGCTCGACGCGGGCCTGGATCAGCGCGCCCTGAAGCGCCGACGTGCAGAGCACCGCGAGCGCTTCGGCGCGAGATCTGGCAAAGCCGTCCGCGAGCAGCTTGTCGCGCAGAATGGATAATCGCGCCGCATAGGCCTTGCGACCGGCATCGGACACGGCGCGCTCGCGCGGCGCGAGCTCCAGCAGCACGGTCGTGATCGGGCAGCCATTGCGAAAGCCGGAGCCCTGCATCCAGCCTGCCAACAACCTTGCGTGCGCGCGCAAGAGGTCGCCGGTCGAGCCGCATTCTTCCGCGAGCTTGGTGACCGTCGCCGCCACGCGGCGGCCCGCCTCCTCCACAGCCGCCACCGCGATCGAGGATTTTCCGTCCGGAAAGTAATGGTAGAGCGATCCTTTTGGCGCGCCGCTGACATCGACGATGTCGTTCAGCCCGGTCCGGGCAAATCCCTGGCGGCGGAACAGCGTCACCGCGGCATTGATGATGGGCTGGCGGTGTTTCGGCACGGCCGGCATGGCGCTCTCCCCTTCGCATGAAATTATATTGATTGGTCTACATCAGCCTCCCACAGTCAAGCCTGGTCCATGACAGGAGAGACAAATGGCAGTGGGAGTGAGCTTTGAGGTGAACGAGGGCGTCGCGCGGATCGGGCTCGACGACGGCAAGGTCAATGTGATGTCGACGACCATGCTGGCCGAGATCGGCGCCGCCCTCGACCGGGCCGAAAAGGAAGCCGAGATCGTGGTGCTGCGCTCGGCACGACCCGGCATCTTCTCCGCCGGCTTCGATTTGAAGGTGTTCGCCTCCGGCGATGCCGCCAGAAGCCTCGAAATGGTCCGCGCCGGCGCGGAGCTTGCGCTGCGGCTGATGTCGTTTCCACATCCGACGGTCGGTGTAATGGAAGGCCACGCCTATCCGATGGGAACGTTCCTGCTGCTCGCCTGCGACGTCAGGCTGGGCGCGCGCGGGCGGCATCGCATGGGGCTGAATGAGGTCGCGATCGGCATCGCGCCGCCGAGCTTTGCCATCGAACTGGCGCGCAGCCGCCTGCATCCGGCTTGGCTCAGCCGCACCGCCACGCTCGGTGAAATGTACGAGCCCGAGGAGGCGCTGACCGCCGGGTTCCTGGATCGTGTGGTTGCGCTGGATGCCGTCGACGTCACCCTTGCGGAGACCATCGCCGCGCTGCGCGCCATCCACAAGCCGTCGCATGCGACTGCCAAGAAGCGTCTGCGTCAGCCCACGATGGACGCAATGCGTACGGCGATCGATCGCGAGTTGACCATGGCTGCCTACAAGGCGAGCGACCGGGCGCGTAGGGCGGTGGCAATGCCCGGCTGGGGCCAGCCGTCCGGCGGAAAAGGCCCGGCTGATCTGGCGCAATTTGAGGGAACCGTGTAGATCGGTTTCATGAGCACTGGCAATGTCAACGTCGTCGCCCACCCCCTGGTCCAGCACAAGCTCTCCCTGATGCGGGAGAAGGACCGCTCGACCAAGAGCTTTCGCGAGATCCTGAACGAGATCGGGATGCTGCTCGGCTACGAGGTGACGCGCGATTTGCCGCTGGAGCTGGTCGGGATCGAGACGCCGATCGCGGCCATGCAGGCACCCAAGATCGCCGGCAAGAAGCTCACGCTGGCGCCGATCCTGCGCGCCGGCGTCGGCTTCCTCGACGGCATGCTGGCGCTGATGCCCTCGGCGCGCATCGCCCATATCGGGCTCTACCGCGACCCCGAGACGTTGCAGGCCGTGGAATATTACTTCAAGGCGCCGCAGGACCTGTCCGACCGCACCGTGATCCTGATGGACCCGATGCTGGCGACCGGCAACTCGGCCTGCGCCGGCGCCTCCCTGCTCAAGGCCCGCGGCGCCCGCGATATCCGCTTCGTCTGCCTTCTCGCCGCCCCCGAGGGCATCGCGCAGTTCCAGCGCGAACATCCCGACGTGCCGATCTGGACCGCCGCGATCGACGAGCGGCTCAACGACCACGGCTACATCGTGCCGGGCCTGGGCGATGCCGGCGACCGGATGTTCGGCACCAAGTAGACAGGTTTGCGCGATCAGGTTACTCCGGTTGCCATGAGTGCCAATGCGTCTTCGCTGCAATCGCTGATCCGGACCGAAGCCGCCGCCGATCCCGCCTTCGTATTCGACGGCACATCGGTTTCGCGCGCGGAATTCGCTGCCAAGATCGGGCAGAGCGCAGCCTGGCTTGCAGCGCAAGGCATCGGCAAGGGCGACGTGGTCGCGATCTGGCTGGTCAACCGGATCGAATGGCTCGCGCTGCTGTTCGCCGCCGCCCGCCTTGGTGCGATCGTCGCGGCCGTCAATACACGCTACCGCAGCGCCGACGTCGCGCATCTGCTCCGCCTCTCGGGCGCCAAGCTGATGGTGGTCGAGGCCGCCTTCCGCTCGATCGATTTCGCCGCGATCCTCGCCGATGTTGGCAAGGACGAGGCACCCGCGCTGCAGAAGGTCGCGGTGATCGGCGCGGATGCGATCCCGGCGCACTGGCCCTGCGTGCGCTTCGACGCCTTCGACAGGGCTTATCCCCCCGCCCCGCCAGCTCAGGACAACATCGACCTGCCGGTCCTGCTTTACACCACATCGGGCACCACCAAGGGGCCGAAGCTCGTCGCGCATTCTCAGCGCACGCTGGCCACGCACGCCACCTCCGTCGCCAACGCGCTCAAGCTTGATCCGCAGCGTCACTCGCTGCTGGCCATGCTGCCGTTCTGCGGCACTTTTGGCATGACAAGCCTGCTCGGCTTCGTCGCGGCGGGCGCGGCCATCCATGTGCTCGATGCCTTCGAGGCGGCGCCGGCCCTGAAGATTCTCAGCGAGCACCGGATCACGCACGCCTTTGGCTCCGACGAGATGTTCCGCCGTATCCTCGCCCTCACCGGTGCGCCACGCCCATTCAAGCATCTGGAAGTCTGCGGCTTCGCTGCGTTCCAGCCTGGCTGGCGCGAGCTTGCCGTGGCGGCCGAGGCGCGCGGCCTGCCGTTGTTCGGTCTCTACGGATCGAGCGAGGTGCAGGCGCTGTTCTCGATTGGCCGTGCCGGAGACGCCTTCGCCGAACGGATCGAGGGCGGCGGCTGGCCGATGTCCGCCGACGCAAAAGTGCGCGTGCGCGACAGCGAGACCGGCGAGGTTGTGTCGTTCGGCGTTTCCGGCGAAATCGAAATCAGCGCGCCATCGCGCTTCCTCGGCTATTTCAACAACCCGGATGCGACGCGCGATGCGATCACGGCCGACGGGTTCTTCCGCACCGGCGACATCGGCCGGATGCGCGGCGACGGCTCCTTTGTCTACGAGACCCGCGCGGGCGATGCGATGAGGCTCGGCGGTTTCCTCGTCGCCCCCGGCGAGATCGAGGACGAGCTCAAATCCTGCGCCGGTGTGGCCGACGCTCAGGTGGTCGCCGTAGATCTGAAGGGCCAGGCGCGCTGCGTCGCGTTCGTGATCCCGGCACAGGAGCTGCCGATACCGGAGGCGCTGATCGCGCACCTGCGCGACCGGCTCGCCGGCTACAAGGTACCGGCGCGAATC
The DNA here is from genome assembly GCF_023006445.1 of Bradyrhizobium sp. SHOUNA76. Classification (NCBI taxonomy): domain Bacteria; kingdom Pseudomonadati; phylum Pseudomonadota; class Alphaproteobacteria; order Hyphomicrobiales; family Nitrobacteraceae; genus Bradyrhizobium; species Bradyrhizobium sp. SHOUNA76. Next base: position 2,639 of record NZ_JALBHA010000365.1, on the reverse strand, counting down.
TATGTCGTGGATGCCTTCCCCGTCACCGACAGCGCCAACGGCGTCAAGATCCAGCGCGCCCGGCTACGCGCCATGGCGATGGAACGCATCGCCTCCGAATAGCAGCACGGCAAGACTCGCTCAGTACGATTTGGCGAGCCCCAGCACCTTCTCCGCGATGAAGCTGAGCGCGAGCTGCGGGCTGACCGGTGCGATGCGCGGGATCAGGACCTCGCGCAAATATCGCTCGACGTGGAACTCCTTGGCGTAACCGAAGCCGCCATGAGTCATCACGGCCTGCTCGCAGGCCGAGAAGCCCGCCTCGCCCGCAAGATATTTCGCGGCATTGGCCGCAGCGCCGCAGGGCATGCCCTTGTCGTATTGCCAGGCCGCCGACATCACCATCAGCCAGGCCGCCTCGAGCTCGACCCAGTTCACCGCGAGCGGATGCTGGATGCCCTGGTTCTTGCCGATCGGACGGTTGAACACCACGCGCGTCTTGGCGTATTCGGTGGCTCGCGCCAGCGCGAGCTTGCCGAGGCCGACCGCCTCCGCCGCGATCAGAATGCGCTCCGGGTTCATGCCTTCGAGAATGTACTGGAAGCCCTTGCCTTCCTCGCCGATCCGGTCCTCCATCGGAATTTCAAAATCCTCGAAGAACAGCTCGTTGGAATCGACGATCTTGCGGCCCATCTTCTCGATCTCGTGGACCTTGATCTTGTTGCGGTCGAAATCGGTGTAGAACAGGCTAAGACCGTGGGTCGGCGATCGCACCTCCTCCAGCGGCGTGGTGCGCGCCAGCAGCAGGATCTTGTGCGCGACCTGCGCGGTCGAGATCCACACCTTCTGGCCATTGACGATGTAGCGGTCGTTCTTGGCGACCGCGCGGGTCTTCAGTTGCGTGGTGTTGAGGCCCGTGTTCGGCTCGGTGACAGCGAAGCACGCCTTCTCGCGGCCCGCGACCATCGGCGGCAGCATGCGCTTGCGCTGCTCCTCGGTGCCGAACACCACGACCGGGTTGAGACCGAACACGTTGATATGCACCGCGGACGCACCGGACATGCCGGCACCCGATTCCGCAATGGTGCGCATCATGATCGCAGCTTCCGTGATGCCGAGCCCCGAGCCGCCATAGGCTTCCGGCACGCAGATGCCGAGCCAGCCGGCGTCGGCCAGCGCCTTGTGGAAGTCATGCGGGAAGCCGCCGTCGTGGTCCTTTTTCAGCCAGTAGGCGTCGGGAAAGCCTTCGCAGATCTTGGCGATGGCGTCGCGAATGGCTTCCTGCTGATCAGTGAGCGCGAAATCCATATTCTTGATCTCCCGGTCGGGAGCCGCGACCGCGCAATCTCGCTCCTCTTCGCGTTTCCCACTCAAAGGCCGTGGCCGATTGCTGCGCCCGGACGTGCCCTCGCTTGCGTTCTTTAACTTGAAAAACCGGGTACAGATACGTGAATTTGTCGATCAAGTGTGTGTACCATGCATAGGGTCATGCGGCGCGACGCGAGGAGCGCGCCGTTATTTCGCAGGGAGGAAACCGCGATGGCCGGACTTTATTTCGAAGACTTTTCGGTGGGCCAGGAATTCAGACACTTGCTGACCCGGGTCGTCACGGAGATGGACAACACGGCGATGATGCACAAGAGGCCGATCTGATGCGTTCGATGCTGTTCGTGCCGGGCGATTCCCCACGCAAATTCGAGAAGGCGAGCGAAGGCAAGGCCGACGCGCTGATCATCGATCTCGAGGATTCCGTCGTCGCCGAGAAGAAAACGGGGGCGCGCGGGTTAACTCTGGCGATGCTGAAGGGCTCTCGCGGCCCGCACCAGCTCTATGTCCGCGTCAACGCGCTGGACACCGGCATGACGCTCGCCGATCTCGCCGCGGTGATCCCCGGCAAGCCCGACGGCATCGTATTGCCGAAATCGCAGGGCGGCGATGACGTCCGGCAGATCGCGACCTGGCTCGAAGCGCTGGAAGTTGCGGCCGGCATCGCAGTCGGCACAACGCGCATCGTCTGCGTCGCGACGGAGACCGCCGGCTCGATCTTCGGCCTCGGCAGCTACAAGGGATGCTCCCCCCGCCTCGCCGGCCTGATGTGGGGCGCGGAAGATCTCTCGGCCTCGCTCGGTGCCACCGAGAAAGCCTCGGGCGGCGTGTTCCACAGTCCCTATCGCCTCGCGCGCGATCTCTGCCTGATGGCGGCCGCCGCAGCCGAGGTCGCGCCGATCGATACGGTCTACACCGACATCGACAATCTCACAGGCCTCGAGCAGGAGACGCGCGCCGCGCGTCGCGACGGCTTTTCGGCCAAGGCGCTGATCCATCCCAAGCATGTCGACATCGTCAATGCGGCGTTCGAGCCGACGGAAGCCGAACGGACCTGGGCGGAGAAGGTGATCGCTGCGTTCGCGAGCAATCCCAATTCCGGCACGCTGCGGCTCGACGGCCAGATGATCGACAAGCCGCATCTTCGCGCCGCGAAGAAGATCCTCGGCCAACCCTAGACCGGGGCGCAAGCCTCGTCCGTCGATCGACTTCGTCCGACAACTCCGGCGTGAAGCTCCCGCCTCAGTCAAATCCCTGAACGGGCGGCGCCGGTGGTTGTGCCGGCACGGCGGGCGCGGCCTGAGCCGGCGGGGCCGGATTGCCGGCAGCCCTCA
>NZ_JALBHA010000364.1:0-6793 GCF_023006445.1 Bradyrhizobium sp. SHOUNA76 | reverse complement strand
GGCAACTTGCCCGCCAGGGTCGTCAGCACCTGGCCGGCCTGAGATCCCGACACGCGGACCACGGCGATCGCGCTCGGCGCCCGGCCGGACGACAATGCAAAGATGGTCTGGTCTCGCGGATGCATGGCCTATTTGTCCGGCTACCGGCGAAAAGGCAAATGTCCCTTCCGGATGACAAGAAAGCACCGCTTGCTGCGCTGTATGCTGCAGCAAACGAGCATATTGCAACGCAATATCACTTCAGCATTTTGCTGCGCTTTTCCCAGCCTCGACCCACAAGGGCATCGAGCCCTCTATGATTATTATTATAAATCAACAGCTTAGGTAAGAGGCCTTCCAACATCGCGCTGGCTTCCATGCTGCACATTCTCTGCAACAAACCCGCACAACAAAAAGGGCGCCCGAAGGCGCCCTCTAAACTTCTGCAACCTATGCTGCACTGCACTCAGGTGTTCATGGAGTCGAAGAACTCGGAATTGCTCTTGGTCGAACGCAGCTTGTCGAGCAGGAAGTCGATCGCGTCCATCGTCCCCATCGGATTGAGGATACGGCGGAGCACGTACATCTTCTTGAGCACCTGCGGGTCGGTGATGAGCTCTTCCTTGCGGGTGCCGGAGCGCGAGATGTCGATCGCCGGGAACGTACGCTTGTCCGAGACCTTGCGGTCCAGGATCAGTTCCGAGTTACCGGTGCCCTTGAACTCTTCGAAGATGACTTCGTCCATGCGGCTGCCGGTATCGACCAGCGCGGTCGCGATGATGGTCAGCGAGCCGCCCTCCTCGATGTTGCGGGCGGCACCGAAGAAGCGCTTCGGGCGCTGCAGCGCGTTGGCGTCGACACCGCCGGTCAGCACCTTGCCGGATGACGGCACCACGGTGTTGTAGGCGCGGCCGAGACGCGTGATCGAATCGAGCAGGATCACGACATCGCGGCCATGTTCGACCAGGCGCTTTGCTTTTTCGATCACCATCTCGGCGACCTGGACGTGACGCACCGCCGGCTCGTCGAAGGTCGACGACACGACCTCGCCCTTCACCGAGCGCTGCATGTCCGTGACTTCTTCCGGACGTTCGTCGATCAGAAGCACGATCAGATAGCACTCGGGGTGATTGTGCGTGATCGAGTGCGCGATGTTCTGCATCAGCACGGTCTTACCCGTGCGCGGCGGCGCCACGATCAATGCGCGCTGACCCTTGCCGATGGGAGCGACGATGTCGATCACGCGTGCAGAAAGGTCTTTCCGCGTCGGATCGTCGATTTCCATGCGGAAACGCTGATTCGGAAACAGCGGCGTGAGGTTGTCGAAATTGACCTTGTGCTTGGCCTTTTCCGGGTCCTCGAAATTGAGCGTATTGACCTTCAGCAGCGCGAAATAGCGCTCGCCCTCTTTCGGGCTGCGGATGTGGCCTTCGATGGTGTCGCCGGTGCGCAGGCCGAAACGGCGGATCTGCGACGGCGAGACGTAGATGTCATCAGGGCCGGGCAGATAATTCGCATCGGGCGAGCGGAGGAAGCCGAAGCCGTCGGAGAGCACTTCGACGACGCCCTGGCCGACAATGTCGGTCTCGGCGAGTGCAAGCTGCTTGAGGATGGCAAACAGCAGCTCCTGCTTTCGCATCGTGCTGGCGTTCTCAACCCCATTCTCCTCCGCAAACGAGACGAGTTCGGCCGGCGTTTTGGACTTGAGGTCTTCGAGTTTAATTTCCCGCATTGGGGTGGTCCTGTGGGGTAACCTTGGGAGGGGTGCGAGGAGGCTCTGAAATGCGGACGCGAGAAGATAAGGTCCGCAGGTCTGGCAAGGTGGGTGCCGGTAAGGCTTCAAACCTGATGCAGTGTCCGGCCTCTGGAAAGCTCAGACAAAACCACATCCGCCTGCGTTGGGTGGGATATCGCCAATATAGAAAATCGCTCCCTGTTCCGCAAGCCGAAGCGCTGAGCTAATCGTCACGCACCCTGCCTAGAACGGCTTCACGATCACCATGATGACGATCAAAATCATCAGGACGGTCGGCACCTCATTGATAATCCGATAGAATTTCTGGGACCGCGGACGCCTGTCGGCGGCGAAATCCTTCAGCCAGCGGGAAAAAAAGCCGTGGACCGCGGAGAGCACCAAGACCAGTGCCAGTTTTACGTGCAGCCAGCCAAACGAGAACCAATGGCCTGACCAGGCGAGAAAGAGCCCGGCGATCCAAGTGACGATCATCGCCGGATTGATGATGGCCTTGAGCAGCCGGCGTTCCATCACCTTGAACGTTTCCGACTGCTTCGAGCCGATCTCGGCCTCGGAATGATAGACGAACAGCCGCGGCAGATAGAGCATGCCCGCCATCCAGGAGATGACGGCGATCACATGCAGCGCCTTGATCCAGAGATAGACGTCTTCGAACATTTTCGCGGCCCGGCTTGCTGCCCAGCGAAAGGATCTGGGGATAGTAAGAACTCGTTAAGGTCTCACCGTGCACACATATCCGTCTGAAGCGCCTTCCTCAAATCTAGAATCTTAGATTCTTAAGGTTTGAGTCTATGTGACCGTGGATTGGACTCATGCAATTCCGTCCGCGGGTTCACGTGCGCTTGTTCACACCCATCAACATATCCCGATGGCCCCTGGCGCCTTGCGATAAGTCGGCCAGCTTCAAAGGCTTGCGCCTTTCTGTCGGCGGCTTATCAAGAGAGTTGTCCGCGCAATCCCGTTTCCATCCCGGCAGGCCCGCGAACTTGTTCAGATGGGCAGCGGTGTGAAGAAAATTGGCACTTGTCCCGCCCCTGGTGTCGCGCAACCCTTTCCGAGGGGTTAAGCTCCACAGAAATCCACAAACCACACCGCCTTCATACAAAGAGTTTTTGTGCCAACCTCGAACAATTATTTCCATCTGCACCTCGTCTCGGACTCCACCGGTGAGACGCTGATCACCGTGGCGCGGGCGGTCGCGGCCCAATACGCCAACGTGACGCCGGTCGAGCACGTCTATCCGCTGGTGCGCAGCCAGAAGCAGCTCGATCGGGTGCTCGACGAGATCGAGGAAGCCCCGGGGATCGTGCTGTTCACGCTGCTCGAGAAGGATCTGGTCTCCAGGCTCGAGGACAAGTGCAAGGGGATCAACGTTCCGAGCCTGTCGATCATCGGCCCGGTGATGCAGCTGTTCGAAGCCTATCTCGGGGCTGCGACCACCGGCCGCGTCGGCGCTCAGCACGTCCTCAACGCGGAATATTTCAAGCGCATCGACGCGCTGAATTACACGATGATCCACGACGACGGCCAGCACGTCGAAGGCCTCGACGATGCCGATGTCGTCCTGGTCGGCGTGTCCCGCACCTCGAAAACGCCGACGTCGATTTATCTCGCCAATCGCGGCATCCGCACCGCCAACGTGCCGCTGGTTCCGGGCATTCCGGTGCCCTCGCAATTGGAGACGCTGACCCGGCCGCTCGTGGTCAGCCTGCACGCGACGCCGGAACGCCTGATCCAGATCCGTCAGAATCGCCTGCTCTCGATGGGGACCGACTCCGGCAACGACACCTATACTGACAGGCAGTCGGTCACCGAGGAGGTCGCGTTTGCGCGCAAGCTCAGCGCCAAGCATGATTGGCCGCTGCTGGACGTCACGCGTCGCTCGATCGAGGAAACCGCGGCGGCGATCATGAAGCTCTACAGCGATCGCCAACGCAACCGGCCTTCCGGATAGTTTTCGCGATGGGTCTGTGGCTCGGCAAATCTCCGTTGATCCTGGCCTCGCAAAGCGGCGCGCGGAAGCTGCTGCTGGCGAATGCCGGTCTCGAATTCAAAGTGATCACGGCTGATATTGACGAGCGCGGTATTCAGGCTGCGTCGAAGCTTTCGAACCCGCGCGAGATTGGCTTGCTGCTGGCGCGCGAAAAAGCCAAAGCCGTCTCGGCGCATTATCCCGGGAGCTATGTGATCGGCGCCGATCAGACCCTGGCTCTTGGCGACGTTCTCTTCAACAAGCCCGCAGGCCGTCCGCAGGCCCTGGCGCAATTGCGTGATCTGGCCGGCAACAGCCACGAGCTGAATTCGGCGGTGGCCATGGCGCATGACGGCAAGATCGTGTTCGAAGACGTCTCGATCGCCCGCATGACCATGCGAGAGATGACCGAGGACGAGCTTGCAGCCTATCTGGATGCCGCCGGCGACGCCGTCACGACCAGCGTCGGTGCCTATCAGCTCGAAGGGCTCGGCATCCATCTGTTCGAGCGCATCGAAGGCGACCATTTCACCATTCTCGGCCTGCCTTTGCTGCCGCTGCTTGCGTTCCTGCGACGCGAACGGCTAGTTGCCGTGTAAATGACCGACATGGCTGTAGGTTGATGCGAATCCTGGGACTGACCGGCTCGATCGGGATGGGAAAATCCACCACCGCGAAACTGTTCGCGGAGGCCGGTGTACCCGTCTACGACGCCGATGCCGCCGTGCATCAGCTCTATGAGGGCGAGGCCGCCCCCGCGATCGAGGCCGCCTTTCCCGGCACCACCGTGAACGGCAAGGTCGACCGGCCAAAGCTGTCGGCGCGCGTCGTGCACGATCCCGCCGCGATCAAGCAGCTCGAGCAGATCGTCCATCCGATGCTCGGCGCCTCCCGGCAAAAATTCTTCGCCGAGGCGGAAGCGGCCAACGCGTCGGTCGTGGTTCTCGATATCCCGCTGCTGTTCGAAACCGGCGGCGAGAAGCGGGTGGATGCCGTGGTCGTGGTCTCGACCTCGCCGGAACTCCAGCGTGAGCGGGTGCTGGCGCGCGGCACCATGGACGAAGCAAAGCTCGACGCCATCATCGCCAAGCAGACGCCCGATGCCGAAAAGCGCCGGCGCGCCGATTTCGTGGTGGATACGTCACACGGACTGGAGCCGGTGCGCGCGCAAATCAAGCACATCCTGGCCGAGGTCGTTAAGATGCCGCACCGGCGAACCTGATTCGCCGCCTCACGGCTCCCACGACCCTGATCTCAACACATGCGCGAAATCGTTCTCGACACCGAAACCACCGGCCTCGATCCGCTCCGCGGCGATCGCCTGGTCGAAATCGGCTGCGTCGAGATCTTCAACCGCATGCCGACGGGGCAGAGCTTTCACGTCTACATCAATCCCGAACGGGACATGCCGGCGGAAGCGTTTGCGGTGCATGGGCTGTCGGCCGAGTTTCTGGCGACGAAGCCGCTGTTCCACGAGGTCGTCGACGAGTTCCTGGAATTCATCGGCGATGCGCCGCTGGTGATCCACAACGCTTCGTTCGACGTCGGCTTCATCAATGCCGAGCTCGATCGCATCAAGCGTGCGGCGATCCCGCGCGAACGGCTGGTCGATACGCTGCTGTTGGCGCGTCGCAAGCATCCCGGCGTGTCCAACCGGCTCGACGATCTCTGCTCGCGCTATGCGATCGACAATTCGCACCGCACCAAGCACGGCGCGCTGCTGGACGCCGAGCTGCTGGCAGAGGTCTATGTCGATCTGGTCGGGGCGCGGCAGTCGCAGCTGCTCCTGGCGTCGGACGCTCAGGAGATTCGCGTCAATGCGGCGGGCGATGCGCCGCGGCGGCAGCGCTTGGTGCCGCTTGCGCCGCGGACGTCGGACGCCGAGCGTGAGGCCCACCGGGCCTTCATTGCGACGCTCGGCGACAAGGCGATCTGGAACGAGTATCTCGTCGCTCCAGCTGCCCCTCCGGCTGGTTAGGCCTTACTTAGGCTTGGCCGGTCTGGCCACCCTGAGCGGCCATTTGCCGCTCCATGTTCTGGCGATAGAGACCGACGAAGTCGACCGGATCCAGCATCAGGGGCGGGAACCCGCCGTCGCGCACCGCGGTCGCGATGATCTCGCGGGCGAACGGGAACAGCAGGCGCGGGCACTCGATCATGACCAGCGGATGCAGATTCTCCTTCGGCACGTTGGCGATGCGGAACACGCCGGCATAGGCGAGCTCGAACGAGAACATGATCTTGCCCGCCGTCTCCGCCTTGCCCTCGACCGACAACGTCACCTCGAACTCCTGTTCGCTGAGATTGTTGGCGCTGACATTGATCTGGATGTTGATCTGGGGCGGCTGGCTCTGCTGCTGGAGCGAGCTCGGCGCGTTCGGATTTTCGAACGAAAGGTCCTTGGTATATTGCGCCAGCACGTTGAGCTGGGGAGCCTGGGCCGCCTCGGGAGGGGTGCCGTTACCGTTGGTCATGAGAGTCTCTCCTTACCCGATTGGGGCTGAATTTCGCGGCGGTTGGCTAACATATGGCCGCCTCGTTCCACAAGGACGAACGGTCCCGGAGGGGAATTCGGGCCGCGCCCGCAACTGTGACGATCACCCGGCCTTTTCCGCAAATTCGCGCCTTAAACGATTGAAGATGCGCGATTTCCGGGCAGGATCGGGTTTCCCCTTAAGCATAAAACGCGCTACACTCGGCGCTGTGCCAAAAGGCGCCATTGGCCGGGCAAGATTTCGTGCCTACATCCCACGGACCTGACCCGGACCTAAAATGGCGATGTAGACTTGCCGTTCCCGTATGGAACGGTCTACTGGCCGGATTGATTTTCCCGGCGACGACCCCAAAGCGAAGACCCAGAGCAAAGACCAGAAAGCGAATACGACGTGGACATCTACACCATCATCTTCCTGGCGCTGGCGGTCTTCATCTTTCTGCGGCTGCGCAGCGTGCTCGGGCAGCGGACCGGCAACGAGCGGCCGCCGTTCGATCGGACCGCCGCCCGCAATGCGTTGGGGGGTGCCCAAGACAACAACGTCGTGACCATGCCGGGCAAGGTGATTGACCAGGCCCCGCTGGCGCCGACG
>NZ_JALBHA010000363.1:0-6832 GCF_023006445.1 Bradyrhizobium sp. SHOUNA76 | reverse complement strand
GTGAGGCCGGTCGCGACCGCCTCGTGCAGCTTGTGCGACCAGCCCTGGGCGGTGGCGAACATGCGGTAGGCTGCCAGCACCTCCCGGTGCTCGCCGCCCGCGGCGACGTCGCCGCGCTCCAGCATGCGGTCGAGATCGGCGCGCAGCTTGGCGAGCGCGGTGTCGAGCCGCTTGATTTCCTTGGGCAAGTCCTCGGCGATGTAGTCCTTGATGACGACGCGCGGCTCGTGCAGCACGACATGGCCGAGTGCGATGCCCTCCGACAGGATGGCGCCGACCTTCTGCGCGGAATGGCGCGCGGCCGGCTCCTGGCCCGGCTGGGCCAGCGCGGAGAGTTCCCCGGACGCGATCAGCTCCGCCAGCACCATCGCGGTGGTCTGCAGCGCCTCGAGCTCTTCCTCGACATAGTTGCGCTTGGCGCGGTTCTGCACCACCAGCACGCCGAGCGTATTGCCGGCCCGCAGGATCGGCACGCCGAGGAAGGAGTGGTAAATTTCTTCGCCGGTCTCGGGACGGAACGAGAAGGCCGGGTGGCTCTGCGCATCGCTCAGGTTGAGCGGTGTCGCCTCGCTGGCGACGAGGCCGACCAGGCCTTCATGGGCGCTCAGCACGGTGTGGTGCACCGCCTCGCGGTTGAGGCCTTCGGTGGCGTAGAGCTCCAGTGTGTTGTCGATGCGCAGCACATAGACCGAGCACACCTCGGCCACCATGTTGGCGGCGATCAGCACCACGATCTTGTCCAGCCGCTCCTGGGCCGAGACCTGCTCCGCCATGGTTTCGCGGAGCCGTCTCAACAAGACGCGGGGACCTCCCGACGCGCTCCGCATGTCCCGTCAATCTCCTCCGTCTGCCCGGCCCGGCGGTATCGGCCGGCGGCTGGCCCAAAATTCCAGAAAAACAACCAATTTGTTTGTCCGGCGCCGGCACAAGCCCAAAATCACTCGAGATTTAGCGCTTGCACCGAATCGGTGCCGCCTGAACTGGGACACAGTCTACGGCAGCCCACCCTGTTCGCCGTATAGCGAATTGAGGCTTGTTTTGCCAAGCAAAACGCCTGCCAAACGCGAAGGTGTGTACACCTTCGCGTTTGCTGCGACCGCTAAGAGAAAATTAGTCTAGGTCTGATCGAGGCCGTAGAGCGTGTGCAGCGTGCGCACCGCAAGCTCGGTATAGGCGGTGTCGATCAAAACCGAGAATTTGATCTCGGAGGTTGTGATGGCCCGGATGTTGATATTCCGTCCGGCGAGGGCCGAAAACGCCTGGGCGGCGACGCCGGCATGGCTGCGCATGCCACTGCCGATCACCGAGATCTTGGCGACGTCGGTGGCGGTATCGAGCCGCGCGTAGCCGATCTTGCCCTTGGCGGCGGTAATCGTGTCCTTGGCGCGGGTATAGTCGGCCGCCGGCACCGTGAAGGTGAGGTCGGTGGTCTTGCCGTCCTCGGAGACATTCTGCACGATCATGTCGACGTTGATGTTGGCATCCGCGAGCGGGCCGAAGATCGAGGCCGCAACGCCCGGCTTGTCCTCGATCTGGCGCACCGAGATCTGGGCCTCGTCCTTGGAGAAGGCGATACCGGTGACGACGTGGCTTTCCATGATCTCCTCCTCGCTGCAGATCAGCGTGCCGGGCGGCTGGTTGGCATGCGGGTCGATATCCTCGGGCTTGTCGAAGCTCGAGCGGACGAAGATCGGCATGTTGTGGACCATGCCGAGTTCCACCGAGCGGACCTGGAGCACTTTTGCGCCCTGAGAGGCCAGTTCCAGCATGTCTTCGAACGCGATCTTGTCGAGCCTCTTGGCCTTCGGCACGATTCGCGGGTCGGTGGTGTAGACGCCGTCGACGTCGGTATAGATGTCGCAGCGGTCGGCCTTGACGGCTGCGGCAATCGCCACGGCAGAGGTGTCGGAGCCGCCGCGGCCGAGCGTGGTGATGCGGTTTGTCTCGGCGGTGATGCCCTGAAAGCCGGCGATGACCGCGACCTCCTTGCGCTCCCTAAAGCGCTTGATGATCTCGCTACCGTCGATGTCCTCGATCCGGGCCGAGGCATGGGCGTCGCTGGTCTTGATCGGGATCTGCCAGCCCTGCCAGGAGCGGGCTTGGATGCCCATGCCCTGAAGGGCGATGGCAAGAAGGCCGGAGGTTACCTGCTCGCCGGAGGCGACGACGGCGTCGTATTCGCGCGCATCGTGCATCGGCGAGGCCTCGGTGCACCAGGCCACCAGTTCGTTGGTCTTGCCGGACATCGCCGAGACGACCACGGCCACTTCGTGGCCGGCGTCGACCTCACGCTTCACATGGCGTGCGACGTTGCGGATACGTTCGATGTTGGCGACGGATGTGCCGCCGAATTTCATCACGAGGCGGCTCATGACGACGCGTGCATTCCTTCATAAGGATCAGTATGGTGACCCGCGCAAGGCGATGCTGCGGGCATCCGACCGCGCGTATACAGAGGGGCGGGGCCGGGGGCAAGCGGGTTCCTGCTCCGGCCAATCCGGGCAATGGGTTAATCCAGGTTATGGCGCGCTATATTGACGAAATCCTGCAGCCGGGCGAGCGGGTGCTGTATTCGACCAATGCGCACTGGATCTTCTATTTTCCGGCGATTCTGGCCTGGATCGTGGCCTTGGGCCTGTTCGTGCTGTCGCGGCAGACCACGGTCGAAGGGCTCGTGCTGCTGTGTCTCGTCGCCGCGGCGCTGGTGGCTCTCGCCGCCCTGTACTGGACCGCGAAGGGCTGGTTCCACCGCTTCACCACCGAGACCGACGTCACCAATCTCAGGGTCGTGCACAAGACCGGTTTCATCAAGCGCCGCACCTTCGAGATGGCGCTGGACAAGGTCGAGAGCGTCGACGTCAACCAGACGATCCTTGGACGTATTCTCAACTACGGCGATGTGACCATCAACGGGGTCGGCGAAGGCCGCGAAACCATCCGGACCATCGCCTCGCCGCTCGCCTTCCGTAGTTCGATCACCACGCGGTAGGACCGCGCGTAACCATGAGCATGCAGCAAAATACTTCCGCAACCGCCCAGCCGGGCTCGACCGTCGACGCCGCCGAGATCGCGAAATTCTCAAAACTCTCGGCCGAGTGGTGGGACCCCAATGGCAAGATGGCGCCGCTGCACCGGATCAACCCGCTGCGGCTCGGCTATATCCGCGACGCCGCCTGCCGCAAGTTCGAGCGCAACGTGCGCAGCCTCAACTGCCTCGGTGGCCTGCGCGTGCTCGACATCGGCTGCGGTGCCGGACTGCTGTGCGAGCCACTGTCGCGCCTGGGTGCGCAGGTCATCGGCGTCGATCCGTCGGTCAGCAACATCGCGGCCGCGAAGCTGCACGCCGACAAGGCGCATCTGTCGATCGACTATCGCTGCACCACGGTGGAGGAGATCGACCCGCGCGAGCGCTTCGACATCGTGCTGGCGATGGAAGTGGTCGAGCACGTCGTCGATGTCGGCGTCTTCCTGAAGCGTTGCGCCGCGATGCTGAAGCCGAACGGCCTCATGGTGGTCTCGACGCTGAACCGCAACTGGAAGAGCTTCGCGCTCGCCATCGTCGGCGCCGAATATGTCCTGCGCTGGCTGCCGCGCGGCACCCATGAGTGGAATAAGTTCGTCACCCCCGACGAGCTGACGAAATACCTGCTCGACAACCGCCTCGTCATCACCGAGCAGACCGGCGTGGTCTACTCGCCCTTCGCCGACAAATGGACCCTCTCGTCGGACATGGACGTGAACTACATGGTGGTGGCGGAAGCGATGGTGTGAGGCTGTGAGTGGGGCGCGAGCTGCTCCGCCACAGACGGTGTCGTGCGTTCGCAGGGACGACAGCGGAGATTGTGGCGAAAGCATCGCTCCCATGACGCCCACGTGGTTGACCGCGTGGGTTGCAGCTTGCAGGTTGGCTCGACCTTTCCAGCACTAGCCAGCCCCACCCCCATGTTCACCGTCGCCAGCCTCTGGATTCCCTTCACGATCGTCGCCGCGCTGGGCCAGGTCGCGCGCAATGCGATGCAGCGGTCGTTGACGAAGCCGCTGGGGACCTGGGGCGCGACCAATATCCGCTTCCTGTTCGGCTTCCCGTTCTCGGTGCTGTTCTTGGGGTCGGTGCTGATCGCCACCGGCGATCAACTCGGCATGCCGCCGACCGCGTTCTGGCCGTGGCTGCTGCTCGGGGCGCTCAGCCAGATCGTCGCGACAGGCTTGATGCTGCTGGCGATGAACGACCGCTCCTTCGTGGTGACGACGGCGTATCTGAAGACCGAGGCGATCCAGACCGCGATCTTCGGCTTCGTCTTTCTCGGCGATCACCTGACCTGGCTGAAGGTGCTGGCGATCGTCATCGCGACCATCGGTGTCGTCATCACCGCGCTGCGGCCCGGCGGCGAGAAGAGTTTTGCGGAATTGAGGCCGACCATCACCGGCCTCGTTGCTGCTGCGGCCTTCGCGCTCTCCGCGGTCGGGTTTCGCGGCGCCATCATCAACGTGCCGGGCGTATCGTTCGTGACCGCGGCCTCGTTCACGCTGGTGCTCGGCCTCCTCGTGCAGACTCTGATCCTGACGATCTATCTGCTCTGGCGCGCGCCAAATATCCTGCGGGCGATTCTGGGGCTATGGCAGCCGTCGATGCTCGCGGGCTTCATGGGCGCCTTCGCCTCGCAATTCTGGTTTCTGGCCTTCGCGCTGACCGCCGCCGCCAATGTCCGCACCCTCGCCCTGATCGAGGTGCTGTTCGCGCAAGGCGTGGCGTATTACTCGTTCAAGCAGCCAATCGAGCCGCGCGAGATTTTCGGCATTGTGCTGATCGTGGTCGGCGTGGCGCTACTGGTGGGCGTCTGACGAAGAACGCGAAAACCTAATTCCGGTCTTCCGGCAGGGTCGGCAGCGGCGAAACCTCGATGCCCTCGTCGATCAGCGACTTTGCTTCTTCCGGCGAGGCCTCGCCGTAGATCGGACGGTGCTCCTTGTCGCCGTAATGCATCGCGCGGGCTTCGTTCGCAAAACGCTCGCCGACATTGTCGGCGTTCTTCACGATGTGATCGCGCAATTCCTTCAGCTTGGTGCGCAGCTCTTTTTCCTGCGCCATCAGCAGCGAGGTCGGACCTGATGGTGCGGCCTCGGGCGTGGTCGCGGGCTCCGGCGGCGGGCTCGCGCGCCCGCGGCCCTTCTTGCCGACGATGCGCGGCGCCATGATTGCCTTCTCGACCTTGGCCGAGCCGCAGATCGGACAGGTCACGAGCTTGCGCTTGACCTGAGAATCATACGCCGACGAGCTCTGGAACCAACTTTCGAAGTCGTGGTCCCGGTCGCAGCGTAGCGCATAGCGGATCATGCCGATCCCCGTACGAGGTGCAGATGATCCGGCCCCGCCTTGGGGTCGGACACGCCAAAGCGGCGGCCGTGCTGGAGCGAGGGGATCGCGCGACGCGCGGTCTCGACCTTGGCCGGATCGATCTGGGCCATGATGATGCCGGGCTCGACGTCGCCCTCGGCGAGGATCTCGCCCCAGGGATCGATGATCAGCGAATGGCCGTAAGTCTCGCGCTTGTTCTCATGCAAGCCTGCCTGCGCTGCGGCGAAGATGAAACAGCCGGTCTCGATCGCGCGCGCGCGCAGCAGCACGTGCCAATGCGCTTCGCCGGTCTTGCGGGTGAAGGCCGAGGGCACGGTGATGAAATACGCGCCGCTCTCGGCGAGAGCGCGATAGAGCGCGGGGAAGCGCACATCGTAGCAGATCGTCAAGCCCACCCGGCCCCAGGGCAGGTCGGAGATCACGGCGGTCTCACCGGGCTGGTAATTGGCGGATTCGCGATAGCTCTCGCCGTCCGGCAGCTCGATGTCGAACATGTGGATCTTGTCGTAGCTCGCGAGCACATTGCCCTCGGGCCCGATCAGGAAGGAGCGATTGACCGCCTTCTCCGGCGAGAAGCGCAGCGCCAGCGAGCCGACATGGAGGTGGATCTTCAGTTCCGCCGCGAGCGCGCGGTAAGCCTTCAGCGAGGTGTCGTCCTCCTCGCTCTGCAGATGCTCGAACAGCGCCTTGCGGTTCAGCTGCATCATGTTGCTGACTTCGGGCGTCTGCACGTAATCGGCGCCATTCCCCGCAGCCTGCCGGATCAGCCTGGTGGCCTGCGCGAGACTGGGCTCGGGCATCAAACCGGTGCGCATCTGAACCATCGCGGCGGTGAACGTCCGATTCTCGCTCATGAAACTGCCTTCACGCTTTCGAGCATGCCGTCGAGCTTGCCCTCGCGATCGAGGGCGTAGAGGTCGTCGCAGCCGCCGACATGAGCTCCGCCGATCCAGATCTGCGGGAAGGTCGAGCCCTCGCCGGCGCGGTCGTACATCTCGGCCCGCCAGGAAGGGTTCTTGGCGACGTCGAATTCGGTGAAGGCCACCTTCTTGCGGGTCAGCAGCGACCTGGCAGCGGAACAATAGCCGCAGCCCGGCCTGGTGTAGATCTCGACAGCAGCAATCATCTCGTCTGGCGCTCTCTTGTCATGAATTCATTGAATTATATGGGACTTTACCTGACCTCCACAACCCGGGCGAACACCAGCACGTCGACCTGGGCCGCTTTGGCACGCAACAGGGCCCGCGCGCAGGCATCCAGCGTCGCGCCGGAGGTCAGGACGTCGTCGATCAGGACAATGCGCCGGCCCTGGACTTCAGCCTGGCGGTCCGGGGATACCTGGAACGCGCCCTGCACATTGGTGGCGCGCTGGGCCCGCGAGAGGCCGATCTGCTGCTCGGTGGCGCGCACCCGGCGCAGCACCTCAGCCCTCGTCTTGACCCCGGTCTGTCGCTCGATGGTCTGCGCCAGCGCCCC
>NZ_JALBHA010000362.1:0-6836 GCF_023006445.1 Bradyrhizobium sp. SHOUNA76 | reverse complement strand
ATGCTCGCCGCGGGGCCGGGCACGACGATCACGGTGGCCGCCGCCGGCACCGACGCCGAAGCCGCGCTCGCGGCGATCACTGAGCTCGTTGAAAGCAAGTTCAACGAGGAAGGGGTCTGAGCCACACGTTCGACGCCGTAGGGTGGGCAAAGGCGCAACGCGCCGTGCCCACCATCTCCCTCATCGTGTGGTGAAAATTGGTGGGCACGCTTCGCTTTGCCCACCCTACGGTACCTTCACTCACTTTCCCGGCGGCGCGATGTAGACGTTCCAGCTCATCGCCGGGCCGGGCTTGCCGTGGGTGAAGCGGCGCGTGGTCATCACCATGCGCTCGGCGTTCGGCGCGACGTCCGAGATCCACTTTTCGAACGCGGGCAGCCGGCCGTCGGTCGGATCGAACACGCCGATGAAGCCGTACCGCTTGACGTCGTCGAGCGAGGTCAGGCCGGAAGCCCAGGCTTCGTTCGGTGTATACGGGCTGGGATGGTCGGGGCTGTAGAACACCATCGGCTGGATCGTTTCCATCGTCCCCGCGACGACCGCCCAGCGCGAGGCGAAGCGGGCGTGCCAGGCCTGGGTCAATTCGCGCGCGAGATCCGAGCGCGCGCCATAGGTCGCGGTGTTGCCGGCATTGGCCGCCATCTCGCGCGCGGCAATCCAGGGCGAGGCCATGAGCGTCGCGGCGCTGAGCACGAGCCAGATTACGGCGATGTTGAACAGGCTCGCGCCCTGCACGCGCAATGCGGGGATCGCGACCAGCGCCAAGGGTACCAGGAAGAACAGCGAGATGCCCCAATCGGTCTTCATGTAGATACTGAAGACGAGCGCACCGAGCGGCGGGCCGAACGCGACGATGATCTGGATGATCCACACGTTCAGCGCCTGAGAAGAATTGACGCCCGAATTGGCGCCGCGGGCCCAGGCGCGCGTGACGATGCGCAATGGCGCGCGCAGCAGCAGTGTGAACCAGGGCGGCACCAGCGCCATCGCGAGCCCGGCCAGCGCCACCGGCAAGGCCAGCAGCCCCAGATTATGCAGCCCGTAGCCGGCGACGAGCTGATGCACCTGGCTCGCGTCCTGCAGACTGTAGGTGTCGCCGGCATAGGTCAGCGGCACGAAATGCGCCTCCGCCAGCCAGACGATGTGCGGGATCATCGCCAGCACCATCGTCACGATCGCCACCCACGGTGCCGGCGAGAGCAGGAATTTCAGCCGCTCCGGATGGATCAGCGCGGCAAGGCCGATGGCGCCGATCATGGTCAGCACCCAATATTTGGTCATCAACGCCAGCGCGCCGGCAAGCCCGAGCAGGACTCCGGATTGCCAGCTCCGCTTCTCGAAGGCGTTGAGATAAGCGAGCACGAGCAGCGGCAAGGTGACGAGCTGCAACAGGTCCGGGTTGTACTTGAACCCCTTGAAATTGAAGATCGGGTAGAGCGCGATCATCACCACGACCAGGAAGGCGCGTCGCGCATCCACCACGCGCAGCGCGACGAGCCAGCAGATCACCATGCCGACGCCGACGGTCGCCATCGCCAGCGCATAGGTCGCCCAGTCCGCCGCCGGGAACATTGTGAACCAGAGGCCGGCGACCCAGCCCGACAGCGGCGGGTGCTTGCCGTAGCCCCAGAGGAATTTCTGGCCCCAGCCATAGGCTTCCGCGACGTCCATGTGGACGTCCTGCGCGGCCTTGAGATTGATCAGGATGAAGGTCCAGAGCACCGCATGCAGGATGGCGAGCTGGAGCACCAGCCACAATCTCGCCTCAGGGCGGACCGCGCAGGCAACCAGCCAGGCCCGGAAACGGTCAAAGCTCAGGCAGGTTTTCGCGCGCGTTCGGGCAGAGGGGATCGAGGTCGTGGACATGGCCGTTGCCTAGCGCGTTTTCGTCCGCGGTGGAATCAGCTTGGCGTGAACAAAGGCCCTGAAAATACAGCAAGATGGTTGCCGCACGGGGATGTGAGTGGTATCCCGCGCCCATGACGACCGCCCCCATTTCGAACATCCGCAATTTCTCCATCGTCGCCCATATCGACCATGGCAAATCGACGCTGGCCGACCGCCTGATCCAGATGACGGGCGGCCTCTCCGACCGCGAGATGGCGGGCAAGGAGCAGGTGCTCGATTCCATGGACATCGAGCGCGAGCGCGGCATCACCATCAAGGCGCAGACCGTGCGCCTCGCCTACCGCGCCAAGGACGGCAAGGACTACATCTTCAACCTGATGGACACGCCCGGCCATGTCGACTTCGCCTACGAAGTCTCGCGGTCGCTGGCAGCGTGCGAAGGTTCCCTCCTCGTGGTCGACGCCAGCCAGGGCGTCGAAGCGCAGACGCTCGCCAACGTCTACCAGGCGCTCGACAACAATCACGAGATCGTCCCGGTCCTGAACAAGGTCGACCTTCCCGCCGCCGAGCCCGAGAAGATCAAGCAGCAGATCGAGGACGTCATCGGCATCGACGCCTCGGACGCGGTGATGATCTCGGCCAAGACCGGCCTCGGCGTCCCCGACGTGCTGGAGGCCATCGTCACCCGCCTGCCGCCGCCGAAGGGCGACCGCGACGCGACCTTGAAGGCGCTGCTGGTCGACAGCTGGTACGACGTCTATCTCGGCGTCGTCGTGCTGATCCGCGTCGTCGACGGCGTCATGAAGAAGGGCAGCCGCGTGCGCATGATGGGCACCGGCGCGGCCTACGACGTCGAGCGCGTCGGCTTCTTCACGCCGAAGATGACACAGGTCGACGAGCTCGGCCCCGGCGAGATCGGCTTCATCACCGCCGCGATCAAGGAAGTCGCCGACACCCGCGTCGGCGACACCATCACCGACGACAGGAAGCCGGTGACGGAGATGCTGCCGGGCTTCAAGCCCGCGATCCCCGTGGTGTTCTGTGGCCTGTTCCCGGTCGACGCCGACGATTTCGAAACGCTGCGCGGCGCCATGGGCAAGCTGCGCCTCAACGACGCCAGCTTCTCCTTCGAGATGGAGACCTCCGCCGCACTCGGCTTCGGCTTCCGCTGCGGCTTCCTCGGATTGCTGCACCTCGAGATCATCCAGGAGCGGCTGTCGCGCGAGTTCGATCTCAATTTGATCGCGACCGCGCCGAGCGTCATCTACAAGATGAAGCTCACCGACGGCACCGAGATCGAGATCCACAACCCCGTCGACATGCCCGACGTGGTCAAGATCGCCGAGATCCAGGAGCCCTGGATCGAGGCGACGATCCTCACGCCCGACGAATATCTCGGCAGCGTGCTGAAGCTGTGCCAGGACCGCCGCGGCTCGCAGAAGGAGCTGACCTATGTCGGCGCCCGCGCGATGGTGAAATACGATCTGCCGCTCAACGAGGTGGTGTTCGACTTCTACGACCGCCTGAAATCGGTTTCCAAGGGCTACGCCTCGTTCGACTATCATCTGACCGACTACAAGCCGGCCGATCTCGTCAAGATGCAGATCCTCGTCAATAACGAGCCGGTCGACGCGCTCTCGATGCTGGTCCACCGCACCCGTGCGGAGGGCCGCGGCCGCGCCATGGTCGAGAAGATGAAGGAGCTGATCCCGCCGCATATGTTCCAGATCCCGATCCAGGCGGCGATCGGCGGCAAGGTGATCGCGCGCGAGACGGTCCGCGCACTGCGCAAGGACGTCACCGCAAAATGCTACGGCGGCGACATCACGCGTAAGCGCAAGCTTCTGGAGAAGCAGAAGGAAGGCAAGAAGAAGATGCGGCAGTTCGGCAAGGTCGACATCCCGCAGGAAGCCTTCATTGCCGCGTTGAAGGTGGACAGCTGAGGCGACGCTTCCTGGATTAGCTCAACTGCCGTCATGCCCGGGCTCGTCCCGGGCATTTGCGTTTTTAAGGCCTGGGAGGCGTGGATGGCCGGGTCAAGCCCGGCCATGACGATGACGAAAGCCGATTTCGTGGCGGGATCAGATCCAGCCCGCGCCTTTTTCGACCGGACAAACTAAAATCTCGAAAAACAACCCCATGCACAGTAGACGGGGGCTCGATGCTATTGAGATTTTCGATTTTACGAATCAACTTTGACTCGTCGGGCAAAACAGGGGCATGATGCCATCATCGCAGCGTGTGGCACACCGTCATTCCGGGGCTCGCGAAGCGAGAACCCGGAATCCATATCGCCTCTCGCACTGCTCACGCAAACGCGTACAACACCCAACCTTGCCCTCCGCTGGCAGATAAGCCACGATCCAAACTGCGCCCCCATCAACAAAACCAAAAGCGCTGAGGAAACGCATGAGCAAGCCATCGAGCCTCGACTATGGCTGGGTCGTTGTCGCCGCGGGTGCGCTGATGACTTGTGTCGGGTTCGGCACGATGCTGTCGCTTGCCGTGTTCCTGCAGCCGATCTCGGAGGCGATGGGCTGGTCGCGCGCCGGCGTATCGGCGGCGGCGACGCTGGATTTTCTCTGCATGGGCGTTGCCGCGTTCCTCTGGGGCACGCTGTCGGATCGGTTTGGTACCCGCATCGTGGTGCTTGCGGGAAGTCTCTTGCTGGGGCTCGGCCTCGTCACCGCGAGCCAGGCAACAACCTTGTGGCAATTTCAGCTCTTCTTCGGCGTGCTGATCGGGATTGCCGCCGGCAGCTTCTATGCGCCCATGATGGCGCTCGCGAGCGCCTGGATCGAGAAGAACCGCAGCCTTGCGGTCGCTCTGGTCTCGGCCGGCATGGGCGTGTCGCCGGTGACGATCGCGCCGACCGCGAGCTGGCTGATCACCGCCTATGACTGGCGCACCGCGATGCTGGTGATCGGCATTGCCGCGTGGGTGCTGCTGATCCCCGCCTGCTTCCTGGTGCGTCCGGCGCCGGCAGCCGCAGGCAACAGGAATGCAGACGCCGCACCGAACGTGGAACTGACCGCGGCGCAGGCGCTGCGCACGCCGCAATTCATCGCGCTCGCGGCGGCGCATTTCGCCTGCTGCGCCGCGCATTCCGGCCCGATCTTCCACATGGTGTCCTATGCGATGGTATGCGGCATCGCCCCGCTCACGGCAGTGACGGTCTATAGCGTCGCCGGCGTCTCAGGCCTCGGCGGGCGCCTACTGCTGGGCACGCTTGCCGATCGCATCGGTGCAAAGCCGGTGCTGGTCGGGGGACTGTTCGTGCAGGCGATGTGCATCGCGGCTTATCTTGCGGTGGCCCAGCTCGGCGAATTCTATGCGCTCTCGCTCGTGTTCGGCCTCGCCTATGGCGGGGTGATGCCGCTCTACGCGGTACTGGTCCGCGAATTCTTCGGCGCGCGCATCATGGGCACCGTGTTCGGCGCAGTCTCGGCTTTCGCCAGCCTCGGCATGGCACTCGGTCCGTGGGCCGGCGGGCTCGTGTTCGACAATTTCCAGCAATACACCTGGCTGCACGCCGGCTCCTTCGCGATCGGGCTCGCCGCCGTCGCGGTGGCGCTGAGCTTCCCGACCAGACGCAGGCAATCGCTCGATCTTGGCCGCGCCGCGGCCTGATCCAGGACGTTCTAGCCAAACTTGATTGATCGCCCGCCTCTCGGTGAACTGCATCATGACGATAATAGTCCTCGAACGCGCCGCCGACACTCTTCCCGCAGGTTTTTCAGATCTGGAAGCCGACGCCAAAGCCGGCGGCCATGCGCACATGACCCGCCTGGCCACGGAATTCACAGTAGATCGCGCCATGTTCCACGCGATCTTCGCCTGTCGCCAGGATGGCCGGTTGGTCGGGATCGGAGCGTTGACCAATGAGCCCACGCCGACCTCGCTGCCCATATGGCGGATGCGCCGGCTCCACGTGCACCAGCACTATCGAAGACGCGGGGTTGCTCAGCGGATCGTGAACGCCTTGCTGCAAGAGGCCGCGGGGAAAGTCTCCATCGTAACTGTCCACGCGGGGAATGATGGCGCGGCCCGGTTTTGGGAAGCAATTGGATTTAGCCCTGTAGAGGGGCAACCCTGGTCTCACGAAGCTGGCGTGCGAGCCGCGCTTCGATCTCTCAGCCCGTCGGATGAGAATGAGCGAGGAAGCGCGCATGAACGCAACGACCGGAGTTGAACTTGTCGAACGTGCACGCGCCATTGCGCGGTTGATCGCGCGCGAGGCCGACGAGATCGAGCGGACGCGGCGGCTGACGACCGCTGTCGTCTCGGCGCTGATCGAGAACGGACTCTATCGCGCGCTGGTGCCGCAAAGCCTCGGCGGCGAGGAAGCCCCGATCGAGAGCTTCATGCAGATGCTGGAGGAGATCGCGAAGGCGGATGCCTCCACGGCTTGGTGTCTCGGCCAGTGCACGGTCTGCGCGATGATCGCGGCCTCGCTCGACCACGATACTGCCCAGGAGATCTTCAACACGCCGCCGGGCATTCTCGCGTGGGGCGCGATTGCGCATGAGGCGCGCAGCGTCGACGGCGGCTATCGCGTCACCGCGCGCTGGGATTTTGCTTCGGGCTCGCGGCAGGCGAGCTGGCTGGGCGCGCATGTGCGCATCGTCAATGGCGACGGCACGCCGCGGACAAACGCCGACGGCTCGCCGGAGGTGCGCACCATTCTGTTTCCGGCCGCGCGCGCGGTGCTGCACGACGTCTGGCAGGCGATCGGGCTCGCCGGCACCGGCACGGACTCCTATGAAGTGAACGATCTCTTCATCCCCGAGCGCTTTACGGCATTTCGCGACGTGCCGTCGGCGCTACGCGAGACGGGACCGCTCTACAGAATAGGCACCGGCTCGACCTTCAGCCTCGGCTTTGCCGCGGTCTCGCTCGGCTTGGCGCGGGCGACGCTGGATGCCGCCATCGCGCTGGCGCGTGGAAAGCACCAATCGCTCGCCGCCAGCGCGATGCGCGACAATGGG
>NZ_JALBHA010000361.1:0-6863 GCF_023006445.1 Bradyrhizobium sp. SHOUNA76 | reverse complement strand
ATCGGCGCGCCCTCGACGGTCAATCTCTCCAATGACGCTGCTGGCCGCCGTGTCGCCGTCGTCACCTGGACCACCGGGCCGCGCGCCGGCATCTACACCTTCACCTCCGGCCGCCTGTCCTCGATCGAGGGCAGCCCCGAGCCGGCGGCCGTGCCGAAGGCCGCCAAGCCGAAGGCGAAGAAAAAGCAGGCGACCTGAGCGGAAGCTTGAGTCGCGGGCAGGGCGCGTCATGAGCCGACGCTGAGCTTGCCTTTCTGAACAAGCGCGCATTCGAGGCGCATCGTCAGAAGTGCGGATCTGATCCAGAAGAAGGCGATGAGATCAGGATGAATCGTCATCGCGCTTTTGGTTGTTGTTTGCGCATGATCTCCGCGCAAACGCGTTCCGCGTTTGTCGCGAGGGAAAACCGCTTCGCACTTGTCCGGATCATGCTTTAGGCTACGCTCGCCAAAACGATTTCGCGCAATAGTTTGGAGTCGATCCGCCTGGCGGGGCCTCACCGATCCGGCGCGATAGCTCGTCCAGCGATCCGTGGTCGGTCATTTTCGAGCGCTCCAACGAGGACTGGCTCAAGGCCCGTCCCAATGCACAATTCCATTTCACGCCGACCAGTGCATCCTGGCTCAACCAGATCGATCTCCGGTTCATCCTGATCGGCGGCCGCTTGCTCGCGCAAACCGTTGATCACCTTTCCGAAACGGATTGCTTGCCGCCCTGTAGCCGCCGCGCGGGCTCGACCTGATGAAGATAAACCGCAAGAGTGTCCCAAGGTGGGGTCACGGAAAGCTGCCAAAGCATCCGCCCCACCTCGCCCCGGTGATAGCCTCCATGGAACGCAACATGGGTCAGCATCTCCTCTCTCGACATATATCCCTTGTCGCCATCGGTGAAGGTGAACGGCACAGCTTCGGAGAGAGTAGAGGACGGGGTGTCGCGAACGTAGCCGAGATACCACTGATCGGAGGATGTGACGGCGGCCCTCAGCTCGTCCAGTGTCGGGGGCTCATCCAAATTGGCGGAGGCGTACCCGTGCGGTACGCCTTGCAGATGCGCAGCAAATATCCGCGACACCGCATAGTAGTGGCTAATCAGTCGCAGGGCCGATTGTAGCTCAGTTCCGTATTTCTCACGATCTACGGTTTCCAGCTTGTCGAACAAGTCGATGTTGGCCCACGCATGATAGCCATAGAGTGTTTGGAGCAAGCTAGTCATTGCCGCCGATCCTTCCGCGATTTAGAAATATGAGCAACGCATTCACATTCTCTATGAGGCGGATTTCTTGTCTACTCGTATTGCACAACGGCAATCAGTGATGCGGAAGGAGCCGCGCCAAGCCCGATCCCGCGCAACGGTTGAAACGATCATTCAGGCTGGTGCTCGCATTTTGAGCGATGAAGGATGGGCCGGATTCACGACCAACAAGGTTGCAGACAACGCTGGAGTGAGCATCGGCTCGCTGTACCAGTATTTTCCGGACAAGCTCTCCTTAGTCGATGCTATTCGCCGCCGGCATCTGGATGACTGTCTTGCCGTTATGCGGAAATCTCAAGCCAAGGAACTGTCTTCGGTGCAGTTCGTGGCGAACCTCGTTGACGCCATGATCGCTGCCCATAGCGTCTACCCCGGATTGCACAGGGTATTGCTCGACGAGGCTCCAAGCTCTGACGACCATCGGAACCCCCACAGCGAATTTGAGGTCGAATACCTCGCTTACTATTCGAAGGCTGTAGCTATCCATCGGAAGCGTCCGCCCAATAGCGCGGACCAAACCGCTGCTCTGATCATATCCGATACGATCGACGGGGTGATTCATAACGCCGCTCGCCGTGGCACGTTGGCGGACCCAACGGTGCGAAAGGAGTTGGTTCGGCTGATCAGTCTATATCTTGTAGCGCTTTGATGGTCCGATCTCCCGCTGCGGGATGTTGAGTACGTTGCCAATAATTCAATTGCGAGTGCCGATGCATCGTGATTGCGACACTTTTGCTGAAATCGCTTTCGTGATGGCGGTGCGGCCGAGAATACGCTCATATGGCGTGAGAAAAAACTGGAGGAAATCGTGCGGTTCATTGCCCTCATCTCGGCTCTGCTCTTGCCGCTCGGCGCGGCCGTCGCCCAGGATTATCCGTCGAGAACCATCACCGTGCTGGTTCCATACGCCGCCGGCGGGCCGACGGACACCATCGCGCGCCTGACCGCGGCAAGCATGGCGAAATCCCTGGGACAGCAGGTCATCGTCGAGAACGCGACCGGTGCCGGCGGCACGATCGGCACGACCCGCGCCGCGCGTGCCCAGCCGGACGGGTACACGCTGCTGGTCCATCATGTCGGCATCTCGACCGCGGCCACGCTGTACCGCAATCTGAGCTACGACACGAAGACCGCATTCGCGCCGATCGGGCTCGTGACCAATGCGCCGATGACCATCATCGCGCGTCCGGATTTCCCGGCCGACACGCTGAAGGAACTGGTCGCCTACGCCCAGCAGCAGGGCGACAAGCTGACTTACGCCAATGCCGGGTTAGGTGCGGCATCGCATCTCTGCGGCATGCTGTTCATGACGGCGATCCAGAAGCAGCTCACCACGGTGCCCTACAAGGGCAACGGTCCGATCATGAACGATCTGCTCGGCAAGCAGATCGATCTCACCTGCGATCAGGCGACGAACACGACCGGCCCGATCACGGCCAAGCAGGTCAAGGCCTATGCGATCACCACCAAGGAGCGGCTGAAGAGCCTGCCTGATCTGCCGACCGCCGACGAGGCCGGCCTCAAGGGTTTCGAGCTCGGCGTCTGGCACGGTCTCTATGCGCCCAAGGGCACGCCGCCCGCGGTCGTTCAGAAGCTGACGGCGGCGCTCCAGGCAGCGCTGAAGGACCCGACGCTGATCGCTCGCTTCAACGACATCAACACCGAGCCGGTCCCGCAGGACAAGGCGACGCCCGAGGCGCTGGGCGCGATGCTGACGAGTGAAATCGATCGCTGGGCGCCGATCATCAAGGCAGCCGGGCAATACGCGGACTGAAGCCAGAGGCGCCCGGTCTGACCCGTCTTTCGGGCGCGACATTGCTGAGCGAAGCGGAATCGAGGAAATGCTCAATCAATTCACTGACAAGCTGCCAATAGCGCGCCTGATTTGACGGACGTCTCGGACCGGCGGCGCGCCAAACTGCCGAAGATATTCGCGACTGAATTGCGAGGCGCTTTCGTAACCTACTGCGAAGGCGACATCTGACGCGGTTCGGTCACCGGAGAGCAGCAGTTGTCGCGCCTCCTGCAATCGAAGCTGCTTCTGATACTGGATCGGGCTTAGCCCGGTCAGTGCCACGAAATGGCGGTGCAGACTGGCGCGGCTCATGCCGCTTGCCTCGCACAGGGCTTCGATCCGCAGCCGCGTGTTGGGGTGGTCGCGAATCCATTCGACCGCACGCCGGATCCGGCCGAGGGCCCCCTCGGGCCGGGCGATATGGCGCAGCAGGCGCCCCTGCGGTCCCTGCAGGAAACGATAGAGCAATTCCCGCTCCGCCATCGGCGCCAGAACCGGAATGTCGCCCGGCGTGTCGAGCAACGCCAGCAGGCGCAGCAGCGTGACATTTCGGGCGGTCAGGCGATCTGATCCTCGCGTCGCTCCTTCATCTGGAATCGAGAGGCCATCATGCCCGACCTCAGCCTGACACTCGTCAGCCATCCGCTCTGCCCGTTCGTCCAACGCGCCGCGATCGTCCTTCTGGAAAAGGGCGTGCCGTTTGAGCGGATCAACGTCGACCTCTCGGCCAAGCCCGACTGGTTCCTGGCGCTGTCCCCCACCGGCAAGGTCCCGCTGCTCAAGGTGCGCCGGATCGACGGAGAGGATGCGATCCTCTTCGAAAGCATGGTGATCTGCGAGTATCTCGAGGAAACGCAGGGCGGCGCGCCGATGTATTCCGACGATGCGCTGCTGCGCGCCCGGCAGCGCGCGTGGATCGAGTTTGCCACGCCGACCCTCGCCGATGCCTGGCAGTTCCTCAATGCTACCGACCCGGCGCGGCCGCCAAGCGGGCAGCGTTCCGCGACCGACTCCAGCGACTGGAGACGGAGCTCGGCTCGGGACCGTATTTCGCCGGCGCAACCTTCGGCATGGTCGATGCGGTCTACGCCCCGCTCTTCCGCTACTTCGCCATCATCGATCCCGCGGTGTCGCAGGCGATCTTTGACGACCTTCCACGCGTCTCGGCGTGGCGGGCGGCGCTGGCGGCGCGTCCCAGCGTCAGAGACGCGGTGGTCGAAGACTATGCCGAGCGCTTCCGGCAGCACCTGCGCCAGCATCAGGCGCTCCTCGCAGCCTGACGCCGCCCGCAGACTGGGCATCGGCTGTGCATGGTTGTTTTGCAGGTTTTGAGGGGGACGGCCTCGCGGCAGCGCTAGCCCGCCGCCTCATCAAACTGCGCGCTCGCCTCGAGCCACTGCTCCTCCGCGCGCGCCAGCGCGTCCGCCGCATTGGCGCGCGCCTTTGACAGCTGTGCGGCCTGCTTGGGATCGCGCGTAAAAATGTCGGGCAAGGCGAGGGCGGTGTCGATCTTGGTGATGATGTCGCTGACGCGGGCGATCTCGGCTTCGGCATCGGCGATGCGCTTCTTCAGCGAGCCGCGATTGTCTGACCTTGCACGCTGCGGCTTCTCGCTCGCGGCGCTGCGCTCGCGCGGGGCGGGCTCGCCGTTGCGCGCGGACAGCACCAGGCGGCGGTATTCGTCGAGGTCGCCGTCGTAATTGGTGACCGTGCGGTCGGCGACGATCCAGAGCCGGTCCGCGCAGGCCTCGATCAGATAGCGGTCGTGCGAGACCATGATGACCGCGCCGGGAAATTCATTGATGGCCTCCGCGAGCGCGGCGCGGCTGTCGATGTCGAGATGGTTGGTCGGCTCGTCCAGGATGATCATGTTGGGGCCGAAGAACGTCGCCAGCCCCAGCAGGAGCCGCGCCTTCTCGCCGCCCGACAATTTGCCGACCTTGGTGTCGGCCGCCTTGCCGGAGAAGCCGATCGCGCCGGCGCGCGCCCGCACCTTTGCCTCGGGCGCCTCGCCCATCAGCTTGCGGACGTGATCGTAGGCGGAAGCGTCCTCGTTGAGCTCGTCGAGCTGGTGCTGCGCGAAATACGCGATCGACAGCTTGTCCGCGCGCGTCACTCTTCCCGAGAAAGGCGCCAGCCGTCCAGCGAGCAGTTTGACGAGGGTCGACTTGCCGTTGCCGTTGGCGCCGAGCAGCGCGATGCGGTCGTCGTTGTCGATGCGCAGGGTGACGCGATTGAGCACGGGGCTCGCCGGATCGTAGCCGACCGCGGCGTTATCGACCGCGATGATCGGCGGCGACAGGATCTTCTCCGGCGCCGGAAAGGTGATCTCGCGCACGTCCTCGGTGACCAGCGCCGTGATCGGTTTCAGCCGCTCCAGCATCTTGACGCGAGACTGAGCCTGCCGCGCCTTCGAGGCCTTGGCCTTGAAGCGGTCGACGAAGGCCTGCAGGCGGGCGCGTTCGGCTTCCTGGCGCTTGACCTGCTTGGCGTCGAGCAGCTCGCGCATGGCGCGCTGCTCCTCGAACGAGGAGTAGGTGCCCTTGTAGAGCGTGAGCTTGCCGCGCTCCAGATGCAGGATCTGGTCGACCGAGCTCTCCAAGAGGTCGCGGTCGTGGCTGATCACGATCACCGTGCGCGGATAATGCGCGAGGTGATCCTCCAGCCACAGCGTTCCCTCGAGGTCGAGATAGTTGGTGGGCTCGTCGAGCAGCAGCAAGTCGGGGGCCGCGAACAGCGTCGCGGCGAGCGCAACGCGCATGCGCCAGCCGCCGGAGAATTCGGCGCAGGGGCGGAGCTGGTCGGCGGCGGAGAAGCCGAGGCCGGAGAGGATTGCGGCGGCGCGGCTCGGCGCGGAATGCGCGTCGATGTCGACGAGGCGGGTCTGGATCTCGGCGATCCGGTGCGGATCGGTGGCGCTCTCTGCTTCATGCAGGAGCGCGTCGCGCTCGAGGTCGGCCTTGAGCACGACGGAAATCAGGCTTTCGGGTCCGTTCGGGGCTTCCTGCGCCAGGCTGCCGACGCGCCAGCGCGGCGGCAGGGTCACCGAGCCGTGCTCGGCCGCGAGCTCGCCGCGGATCACCTTGAACAGGGTCGACTTGCCGGTGCCGTTGCGTCCGACCATGCCGACGCGCGATCCGGGCGTGATCTGCACGGAACTCTGGTCAATCAGAAGGCGTCCGGCGAGACGGATGGAGAGGTCGGTAATGGACAGCATGCGGCCTTGTCACCGCAGGCGGGGTCAAACGCAACCCGTTTTTCCGGGCCCGCTGCTCAGTGCGGGTCGCGGTCGCGCCGCTCCAGCTCGTTGAGGAGCTGCTCGAGATGTGTGGGGAGCCGGGGCTCGGGCCGCAGGCTCTGCTGGAGCCGTTCGCCCACGGCATCGCAAATCGATCGGCTGGTGCGCCGGTCGATCTGTTCGCTGTCATCGGCATAAGGCCAAGCCATCGCGCGGTTCCGTGGGTTTAAAGTAAAGTCACGATACCAAGTCATTGACCCCCAAAATGGTTTCGCCCCTTCTTGGGGATCATCGGCATTCTCGTCAAAATTGCATGAATCCCGCGATATCCGCTCAAAATGCGGAGCCCCGGCGGGGGGATCGCCGGGGCTCCTCTTGGAGGTACCTGTGGGGGGCGCAGATACCTTTTGGTCTTTTGGTAAGGTGCTGTCGGGCTCAGTAGCAGCGGTTGATCATCCGCCAGCGGGGTCCCCAGGGGGTCGGGACCAGCCGGCGCACATAGCAGCCGCCATAGCCGTAGGAGACGGGGCCGCCGGCATAGAAGCGCGGTCCGCCCCAGCCGCGGCTGTGGTGCCAGCC
>NZ_JALBHA010000360.1:0-6870 GCF_023006445.1 Bradyrhizobium sp. SHOUNA76 | reverse complement strand
GGCCGAGCAGCTCGGCGCTGCGCGCAGCGGCCTCGCGGCGGCTGATGCCGTGGAGTGCGGCGTGGTAGAGCAGGTTCTGCGTCAACGACAGGTCGAGATCGAGCGTGCGCGGCTGGAACACGACACCGAGCAGCCGTAACGCCTCGCCGGGGCTCTTGCTGATGTCGTGGCCGAAAATGCCGATGCGGCCGCTCTGGATGCCGAACAGGCGCGTGATCAGCGAGAACAGCGTGCTCTTGCCGGCGCCGTTGAGGCCGAGCAGGGCGGTAAAGCTCGCCGGCTGCACGTTGAAAGAGACGTCGATCAACGCCCGGCGCGATCCATAGGCATGGCTGACACCGTCGATCGACAGCGCCGGCGTCGCGGCCGCTTCTAGCCTCGGCGCCCCCTGTGGTTCGGGAATCGAAGCAGGGCTGGTCATGGCGCGATCGTGATGCCCCAGGGTAGCTCGCCGACCTGAATGGTCTTGATCACCTTTTGCGCGGCGACGTCGATGACGGAAACGTCGTTCGACACGCCATTGGTGGTCAGCAGATATTTTTCATCGGGCGTGAACGCCATGTGCCAGACCCGCTGGCCGACCAGGAGATATTTCGTCACCTTGCGCGAGGCGACATCGACCACGGCGATGCGGTTGGCAGGGCCGAGCGCGATGAAGGCGGTCTTGTCGTCCTTGGTCATGCCGATGCCGACCGGTTGGATCGCCTCTTTCCGCAGGCCCGGGATCTCGAACGTGACCTTGCCGATCACCTCGTGCTTTTTGGGGTCGATGATCGAGACGGTGCCGCCGATCTCGGAGGACACCCACACTTCCGAAGAATCGTGCTTGAACTCGGCAAAGCGCGGCCGCGCATCGACCAGCACGTTGGCGACGATCTGGCGCGACGAGGTGTCGATGAAATGCGCCATGTTGGTCGTTTCCGACGTGTTGATCAGCGTCTTGCCGTCGGGGCTGATGGTCATGCCCTCGGGCTCGACGCCGACCTGGATGTCGCCGAGCCGGGTGCGCTTCTCGAGGTCGATCACGGTCACCGTGTTGTCGTTCTCGTTGGCGACGTAGAGTATCTTGCCGGCGGCGTCCTGGGCGAACAATTCCGGATCGGGTCCGGAGGGCAGGCTATCCACCACGCTCTGCGTCTTGGCGTCGATCACCTGAATGGTGTCGTCGTCGCCGACCGCGACCATCACGAACTTGCCGTCACGCGTGAAGTCGATGCCGCGCGGGCGCTGGCCGACCTTGATGGTCTTGGTCACGGTCCAGCTGTCGGTGTCGATCACCGTCACCGTATTGCTCTTCTCGTTCGAGACATAGGCGATGAACGCATGCGCGGGCGCTGCGGTTGTCGCCAGAGCCATAAGCAACGCTGCTCTTAGCATGTGCGATCTCTGTCCGCGGGCGGTCTTCACCTCCCCCGCTTGTGGGGGGGGGCGTATCGCATCGAAAGATGCGATACGGGTGAGGGTTTTCTCCTCTTGGGGGTTCTCGCGAGCGGAGACACCCTCTCCCCAACCCTCCCCCGCAAGCGGGAGAGGGGGCGCAGCGTCGTCGCCGTGACAGCTTGAACTCATCTCACAATGCTCACTTCAGCTTGCATTTGCTCTCCGGGCGGTCATAGCCGAGCGTGTCGAGCTCGGAGACCTGGTGCAGAAATCCCTCCTGCGGCGACACCGACACCACCATGCGGCCGTCGACCAAGAGGATCGGCTGGCGCAGCTGCCAATTCCAGTCGCGTAAGGTCAATCGCGTGCCCTTGAAGGCGGCGACCGAGAAGTCCGGGCCCTTGATGAAGTCCGTCACCTTCTTGACGTCGCCGGAATTGGTGCGCGAGGTGGCTTCGCCGATCATTCGGGCGGCGGTCCAGGCCTGCATGTCGAGCGCGGTCATGCGGCGCGAATTCAGCTTCATGAAGCGGTTCTGCATCTGGATCGCGCCCCACTGGTCCTGCGCGGCGTCCCAGCTGCGCGGCACGAGGCCGGCCGAGCCCGCGACGGGGCGCGGATCCCAGGTGCGGTAGGGCAGGTAGGCGCCGAACACTTCGCTCTCGTCGGCGGCGACCAGCACGTCGTAAGTGGGCGCGCCTTGGGTGAACACCGGCATCTGGCGCTGGATCAGCGTGACGCCGCTGTCGGTGCGTCGCGCGCCGCCTTTGTCCTCGAAAGTCTTCTCCTGCACGATCTTGGCGCCGAACCGCGTGGCGGTGCGCCTCAGTGCATCGGCGAACAGCTTGTCCTCGTCATGCGAGCCGACCACCAGCAGCCAGCGCGACCACTTCTTCCACACCAGATATTGCCCGAGCGCATCGGCCAGCATCGCGCGCGTCGGCGCGGTGTGGATGACATTGGCGCGGCAATCGGCCTCTCGCAGCCGCTCGTCGATCGCCCCCGCGTTGAACAGCAGCGTGCCGCGCTCGCGCAAGGCGTCCGAGACTTTCAGCAGCGCATCGGCGGGCAGGTCAGCGATGATGAAGCCGTTCTTCTCCGCGAGCGCGGTCGCGGCCTGCACCGGATCCTCGCCTTCCCTGATGCGGCGCTCTTCCAGCGCAAAGCGCTGACCCAGAAATTTCCCGGTGGTGTTGTTGTCCTCGATCGCGAGACGCGCGCCGGCGATGCCGTCATTCTCCGCGGGCTGCTCAACCAGCGACAGCGTCGATCTGGTACCGGCGACGCCGAGATAGCCGACGCCGATCAGGGCAGGCTCCGCCGCGAGCGCGCTCGTCGCAGCGAGACCAAAGCCGATCAGACCGGCCAACCATCGGATCATGTTTCCTCCAGGCGCTCTCCCCCGCTTGACCGCCGGTAGAGAATTGTCTCTGCTAAAGCATGACCAATTTGTCAGGGCATGCAACCCCGCATTTCGTCCTCGCGCGCACGAGGACTGGAATCACGATCATGCGAGCGCTGATATGTTTCGCGGCTTTGCTGTTGACGGGGTCGGTCGCGCGCGCCGACCCGCCGAAACTCGCAGTGTTCGATTTCGAGCTGATCGACACCAGCCTGCCCGGCGAGTTCTACGGCTCCAGGCCCGAAGAGGCGCGGCTCGTGCGCATCAGCGAGCAGCTCCGCAAGGAATTGACGGATTCCGGCAGGTTCCAGGTGCTCGACATCGCGCCGGTCAGGGACGCGGCCCGTCACGCCAACTTACAGGCCTGCGGCGGCTGCGATCTCAAGCTCGCCGGGGAGTTAGGAGCTGACCTCGAGATCACCGGCATGGTGCAGAAGGTCTCGAACCTGATCATCAACCTCAACATCTATCTGCGCGACGTGAAGACCGGCAACATGATCGCGGCGGCCAGCGCCGACATGCGCGGCAACACGGACGAAGCCTGGACGCGCACGATGAGCTATCTGATCCGCAATCGCTTGCTGGCGCCGAATTACGGGAAGCGGGAGTAGGGGTAGCTCTTACCCTCCCTGGAGAGCGAGGGTAAGAAAGTTTACCCCTTCAATCTCTCCGCATGCCAGTGCAGATGGTCGCCCATGAAGGTCGAGATGAAATAATAGCTGTGATCGTAGCCCGCCTGCCGTCGCAGCGTCAGCGGGATGCTCGCCTTGGTGCAGGCGGCTTCGAGCAGCTCAGGCTTGAGCTGCTCCTTCAGGAAATTGTCGGCCTCGCCGACGTCGACCAGGAAGCCGGAAAACTTCGCGCCATCCTCGATCAGCGCCACCGTGTCGTGGCCGCGCCAGGCGTCCTTGTTCGGTCCGAGATAGCCGGTCAGCGCCTTGGTGCCCCAGGGCACGAGCGAGGGCGCCACGATCGGCGCGAATGCGCTCGCGGCGCGATAGCGGTGCGGGTTGCGCAGCGCCACCGTGAGCGCGCCGTGACCGCCCATGGAATGGCCCATCACCGATTGACGCTTGGCATCGACGGGAAAATTTCCCGCGACCAGCTTCGGCAGCTCGTCGGTCACATAGCTCCACATCCGATAATTGCGCGCGAACGGCTCCTGCGTCGCATCGACATAGAAGCCGGCGCCGAGGCCAAAATCATAGGCGTTGTTGGCATCGCCGGGAACGTCGGGCCCGCGCGGTGAGGTGTCGGGCGCGACGAAGATCAGGCCGAGCTCGGCGCAGGCTTTGCGGAATTCGCCCTTCTCGGTGACGTTGGCATGCGTGCAGGTGAGCCCGGAGAGGTACCAGACCACGGGCAGCTTGGCGCCGTCGGCATGCGGGGGAACATAGACCGAGAACACCATGTCGGTTCCAGTCGCCTGGCTCGCATGGCGATAAACACCCTGCACGCCGCCGTAGGATTTGTTCGTCGAGACAGTCTGAATCGTCATGCCTTCACTCCGTGGCATCGCACCACATCAATATTGCAACGCTTGTGTGACCGAATTTGTGGCAGCTGCCGCGTCAGGCGACACCGCTGTCGATCGCCAGCCGCACCAGCTCGACCGAGGTCTTCACCCCGAGCTTCTGGCGCATGATGGACGAGGTGTTGGCCACCGTCTTGTAGGACGACTGCACCAGCCAGGCGATCTCCGACAGGCTCTTTCCGGCGCTGAGCAGCCGCAGGATCTCCATCTCGCGCGCGTTCAGCTTGGATAGCGGGCTTTGCGCCAGCGCAGGTCCCGCAAAGGCGATGCTGCGCGCGATCGCACTCGGCAGGTAAGTGCCGCCGCCGCCGACGGCGCGGATCGCCTCGACGAGGTCGTCGGGATCGCCGGTCTTGGAGACGTAGCCCTTGGCGCCGCATTCGATCGCCCGCGCGGCAAAGGCCGGGTCGT
The DNA here is from genome assembly GCF_023006445.1 of Bradyrhizobium sp. SHOUNA76. Taxonomy (NCBI): domain Bacteria; kingdom Pseudomonadati; phylum Pseudomonadota; class Alphaproteobacteria; order Hyphomicrobiales; family Nitrobacteraceae; genus Bradyrhizobium; species Bradyrhizobium sp. SHOUNA76. The sequence goes on along the minus strand of NZ_JALBHA010000360.1, from coordinate 2,143 downwards.
CGTTCATGCTGAACATGATGATGCGGGCCTCGGGCGCGCGCTCGAGGATGCGGCGTGCGAGCTCGAATCCGGAAACGGTCGGCAAGTTGATGTCGATGATGCAGAGGTCGGGGCGTTCGACAATGAAGACGCACTCGCCGTCTTCGGCGTCGGCGGCCTCCAAAATCTCGATCTCGCCCTCGTCGGCCAGCACGGCGCGACAGCCGGAAGCGACAATGGGATGATCGTCGACGATCAGAATGCGCATAGGCGTTCCCCGTGACAGCTCCGGCCTGTTGTCGTGCCGCATGATACCCAACAAGGAGCCGCATGCGTCTCATGTCGGATCATGCAACCCGGCCGGGATTGCTGTACGCTTTCGATTAGATATCCGCCGCTTCGCCCCTGTCAACGTCATCGGGCAGGCGCGGGCCAAACCTTCGCGGGGCACGAGCGATACCAATGTGGCAAAACCTATCCTTGCGCGGGCGCATCAACCTGTTGCTGGCGCTGCTGCTGGCCCTGGGGCTCGCCGTCAATATCGGGCGCCAGGTCGCGGAGGCGGGTCCCCGCGTGCAGGCCGAAGACCAGAGCGTGATCCGGCTGGCGCGCGAGTTCATCGAGATGATCGTGGCCGATCTCAACGAGGCGCCCGATCCGGATGCCAGGCTGAACCAGATCGCGCGCGACCTCAGCCGTCTGCGCCATGTCAGCATCACGCTCCGGGATGCCGGCGGCAATCCGCAGACGCCTCCCCGGCTTGACACTGACGCCGACACGCGCGGGCCGCCGGCCTGGTTCGTCAGCCTGGTTCATCCCGAGCAGACCGCGGTGAGTGTGCCTGTTTCAATCCAGGGCAGGCCCGGGTCGCTCCTGATCACCTCGCATCCCGATGACGAGATCGCCGAGATCTGGGACGGCATCGTGACCCAGCTCGAGGTCGGCTCGGCGATCGCGCTGGCGCTGTTTCTGGTGATGATGAATGTGGTCGGCCGGGCCCTTGCGCCGCTGCAGTCCCTTGCGGATGTGATGGCCGAGCTCGAAGCTGGGCGCTATCAGGCCCGCGTCGCGCCGGGCGGCGCGCCCGAGCTCGCCGCGATCTGCGCCAAGCTCAACCACCTTGCGGCAACGCTGGGCGAGGCGGTCGAGGACAAGCGGCGCCTCGCCGAGCGAGCGGTGTCGCTCCAGGACATCGAGCGCAAGGAGATCGCGCGCGAGCTCCACGACGAGTTCGGGCCGTATCTGTTCTCGCTGCGCGCGCATGCCGGCGTGCTGGCCAAGCAAGCGGATGGACGCGTCCCGAGTGCCGAGGCCGTGCGAAAACATGGCAGTGCCATGCTGGAGCAGATCAACGCGCTGCAGCAGTTCAATCGCCGCGTGCTGGAGCGCCTCCGCCCCGTCGGCCTTGCCGAGCTCGGCCTGCGCCAGGCGCTCGAATCGCTGTTGCGGCTGTGGCGGGAGTCGCATCCCGATGTCGCGATCGAGACCGTGATCTCGCCGTCGCTTGGGGTCACCGGGGAGACCGCGGATCTGACCATCTACCGCATCGTGCAGGAGGCGCTCACCAACGTGTTCCGCCACGCCGGGGCGACCTCGGTCAATGTCGTCATCGAGCCGGTGGAGCAGATGGCGCACGACGGCCGAGGCTGCGCCCGGGTGCGGGTCAGCGACAACGGCCGCGGCATGGAGCCGGGCCAGAAGCTCGGCTTCGGCCTGGTCGGCATGCGTGAGCGGATTCTGGCGCTGGGTGGCACGCTCAACGTCGTCTCCGATGCCGGCGGCTTGACAGTGGAAGCGCTGGTTCCGACGGCGGCTGCCTGATCGCGCTCGGCGCGATCGGGAAAAATTCCCGATTTGATCGGGAAAACGGGATCGGATATTGCCCGACCTTTTGTGACTGGCGCACCCATTGCGGCCGAATACACTCGTCTCGACCAATCGGCGAAAATCAAAACAGCCGGTGGTCACGGATGGGAAGGCGGGGATGGGCAAGGTTCCTTCGTTCAAGCGTTGTTTGTTGATGGCCTCGGTCTCGACCGGTCTGGTCTCCGGGATGGTGTTCGCGAGCCCCGCGGGGGCCGCGCCAGACGAGGAGACCAACGTCCAGAATCTGCCGCCGGTCGAAGTGACGGCGCCGCCGCCGTCGGTGGCGAGACGTAGCGCG
>NZ_JALBHA010000035.1:0-30408 GCF_023006445.1 Bradyrhizobium sp. SHOUNA76 | reverse complement strand
CTCTTCCGATCTCTGGCGCGGCGTCGCAGGGTCCGATCGCACCAGCCCGATTCAGGCCGTAAACGTGGCCGACACCGTGGGCCTCGTCGAACTCGCAGCCCAGGCCGGCGCCGGGATCTTCGTCGGAGCCGGGTCGCAGGCGGAGTACGGACCCTATGATCGCGCGATCCGGGAGGACGACCTGGCACGGCCGACGACGTTGTACGGCATGGCCAAGCTCGCGGCAGGATCGATGGCGATGCGCCTGTGCGAGGAGCGCGGGCTGCGTGCGGCGTGGCTCCGGATCTTCTCGACCTACGGCCCGAAGGATGCCGATCACTGGCTGATCCCGAGCATGATTCGGAACCTGCGCTCCGGGCATCCCATGGCGCTGACGGCCTGCGAGCAGCGCTGGGGATTTCTGCACGCGCGCGACGCTGCCAGCGCTTTCCGCCTGGCGATCACGCATGAGGCGGCGAGCGGCATCTTCAATGTCGGCAGCGCGGACGCACCGCCGCTGCGCGAGACGGTGACGCGGCTGCGCGATCTGGTTGACCCGGGCGCTGCTCTCGGCTTCGGCGAGTTGGCGTATCGGCCCGATCAGGTTATGGTCCTGGCTGCGGACGTTTCGCGCATGCTCGCCTTGGGCTGGAAGCCCGAAGTGCCGTTGGATGAGGGATTACGCGAGACGGTAGACTGGCATGACGCGACCAAATCTTCCTGAGCCGAAAGAATTCGCACGCCGCATTCGTGCGCACGCGTTGCGCATGGTGCATGCCGCGAAGGCTTCGCATATCGGCGGCTGCCTCTCGATGGCGGACATCCTGGCGGTGCTCTATACGCGGATCCTGCGCATCGATCCGGCCGAGCCGCAAGCAGCGAGCCGCGATCGCTTCGTGCTCAGCAAGGGCCACGCCACGGCGATCATGTACGCCGCCCTCGCCGAAAGCGGTTTCTTTTCCCCGGCAGAGCTCGACACCTATTGTCGCGACGGATCGATCTTCACCGGACACGTCAGCCATGCCGTGCCCGGCGTCGAGGTCTCCACGGGCTCACTCGGCCATGGCCTGCCGATTGCAATCGGCATGGCGCTGGCCGCACGAACGGCGGGTGCGGGCAGCCGCGTATTCTGCCTGCTCAGCGACGGCGAATGCGACGAGGGCTCGAACTGGGAGGGCATCCTGTTCGCGCCCCATCACAAGCTCGACAATCTCTGCGTCATCGTCGACTTCAACAAGATCCAGAGTTTTGGCTCGGTCGCCGAGGTGTTGAATCTCGATCCGTTTGCCGAGAAATGGAAGGCGTTCGGCTGGCAGGTCGAGGAGATCGACGGCCACGATCTCACTGCGCTCGAGCATGTGCTGGGCGGCGTGCCGGCGGCATCGGGCCGGCCGACCGTCGTGATCGCGCACACCGTGAAGGGCAAGGGCGTGAGCTTCATGGAGAACAAGCTCGAATGGCACTACCGCTCGCCTTCGGATGAGCTCCTCGCGCAGGCATTGGCCGAGGTTGGCGCATGAGGACGACGTTCATCGAGAGCCTGTCGCAGGCCGCGAGCGAGAACCCCGACATCTGGCTGCTCTGCGGCGATCTCGGCTACTCCGTGCTGGAGCCGTTTGTGGCGAAGTTCCCCGATCGCTATCTCAATGTCGGCGTTGCCGAGCAGAACATGGCGGGCATCGCCGCCGGCATCGCGCTGTCGGGCAAGACGGTCTTCATCTACTCGATCGGAAATTTCCCGACGTTGCGCTGCCTCGAGCAACTCCGCAACGACGTCTGCTACCACGGCGCCGACGTCAAGGTCGTGGCAGTGGGCGCCGGCTATGCCTATGGCAGCCAGGGCTACACCCATCACGCGCTCGAGGATGCTGGGATCATGTCGATGCTGCCGGGCATCGAGGTGTTCGTGCCCTGCGATCCCTCGGAGGTGCGGGCTGCGACGCGTCTGATCGCAACGAGCGGCAAGCCGTCGTACTTGCGGCTCAGCCGCCAGGGGGAGCCGAATCTTGGCGCCGCCGTGACTGACCTGCGCAAACCCAGGGTCTTGCGTGTCGGACGGGACGTCGTCATCCTCGCGTCGGGGCCGATCGCCTCGCGCGCCCTTGAGGCAGCCGGGGAGCTTTCCGGGCGGGGCCGCGACGTCGGTGTAGTCAGCGTCTCCTGCCTGAAGCCCCTCGACGAAGGGGCGATCCGAGACGCCGTGCGCGGCGCTTCGCTCATCGTGACGCTCGAAGAGCACATTCTGCGCGGTGGTTTGTTCAGTCTGGTCGCGGGCGCGTTTGCCGGCGACGCAGTCCGGCCGCCGATCACCGGCATCGGCATTCCCGAGCAGGGCGGTAAGACGTCGCGCGCGGGGTCACGCGAGGCGCTGCTCGATGTCGCCGGCCTTTCAGCCGAGGCGATCGTCGCACGGATCGAGCAGTCGCTGGCGAGGGGCTGACGTCGCCTGCGCGTCACGCGCCGGACGGCGGTGACGGATCGAAATTGACGCGCTCACGCTCGAACACTACGGGCTTCTCGCGCACCTGTCCGTAGATCGCGAGGACGTACTCGCCGATCATGCCCATGAAGAACAGCTGCACGCCGCCGAAGAAGAACATGGCAACGATCAGCGTGATGATGCCGGGCTCGGCAAGCTGCCGGTACAGGACGAGGCCGACCACGAAATTGACGATGGCGTAGCCGATGCTCAGGGCTGAGATCAGGAAGCCCGCCAATAACCCGAATCGGACCGGCGCCGTGGTAAAGGACACCAGCCCGTTGAGGCCCTGGTCGATCAGCGCGCCGGCGCGATTCTTGGAGAGTCCTTTCTTGCGCTGGCGCCAGGTGTAGGGGACGCCGACGGCGCGGCCGCCGCATTCGAACGTCATCATCCGCATGAAAGGATATGTGTCGCGGACGTGCCGCATGGCCTCGACCACGCGCCGGTCGACGAGCTGGAAGTCGCCGACGCCGGGCGGCACGTTGACTTCGGAGAAGCGGGTCAGCAGGCGGTAATAGGCGTTGCGGATGCCGCGCATCAGCCGCCCTTCCTCGCGCACCGCACGGATGCCGTAGACGATCTCGTAGCCGGCCTCCCACAGCTTGACGAATTCGGGAAGCAATTCGGGCGGATCCTGCAGGTCGGCCGGCATGAACAGGAGCACAGCGTCGCCGCGCGAGGCCATCACGCCGTTGAAAGTGTTGCGCAGCGGGCCGAAGTTGCGTGCGTTGACGATGATCTTCACCGCAGGGTCCTGTGCAGCGATCTCGCGCAGGATCTCGACGGTGCGATCGTCGGAGGCGTTGTCACAGAAGATGTGCTCGCGCCGATAGCCCTGGAGCTCGCCGTCGAAGATCTTCCGGATCGCCTCATAGCAATCCCTAACGTTGAGCTCTTCATTGTAGCAGGGCGTGATGACGCTGATTGTTTTCACGTTCGCATCTCTGGAGCTGGGCAAGTGGTCATCGCGGCGTGTCGGCAGCGTAGACGGCGGACTTGTGGTAATATCTGGCGATGCAGTCATTCGGCAACCGGTCGGCGTTCTCAGTCACATCGGCGGTCATCAGCAGGGATGGCGTCCATTTGTGCCGGGGAACCGCGACAACCGGCTCACGGCTCGTCGTCAGGAGGGCATGCCGTTCGGCACTCTCCCGCCAGTACGGATACAGGCCCTGCCACTGCGCGCGCAGCTGAGATGCTGTCGAGCTCAGGCAGAGCGAGGCGATCATGAGCAGCATCAGGCCCGCAGGCATCCCGATGGGACCGAGCACGCCGCGAAACGCGCCCGCCGCAACCCGTTCGCGCAATTGCGGGCGGTAGGCGCCGACGATCAGCTTGACGCCCAGCGTCGATCCGAACAGCAGCAGGATCAATGCCTGGTTCTGCGCCCTTTCGACGAGCCGCATGCCCGTCGCATAACGATGAGCGAAATATTCGAAATAGCAGCACGCCAGGCAGATCGCGATCGTGCCGAGAGCCAGCAGCTTGCTCTTTTGCGGCGCTTGGGCCGTCGGGTCAGGCGTGATCAATGCGATGAGACCGACAGCGGCGAGCCAGGCGACGATGGCGGGCTCTCGAAGGAAACGACCGAGACCGGCGAGCGAATCGATAAGCGCTTGAAGCACCGACCATGTCACATGCCCGCCGTTCGGGAGTTGTTCCATGCGCGTGCTGTTGCCACTGGCGGAGACAACGATGATCCACCCGATCGCGATGGCAGCCGCGATCAGGGTGTGATGCACGATCTGGCGCTGCTGGCCAAAGAGATGGCGCGCGCCCAGCGAAGCGGAGAGGATCAGCAGAAGCCAGGCGCCGGTAAATTCGTTGCCCAGCGCAGCCACGAAACCGCCTAGAGCCATCGCGAGGCTGAGCGTCCAGGAGAAGCCGGCTTGCCGATCAAGCGCTCGAATGCACTCCCCGAGGATCAGGACGGTGACCAAGGCGGGCGGGACATAGCAGGTCACGGCTGACAGCCAATAGAGCAGGTCCCGGACACTCGGCGCCGCGCTGACCACGGTGCTCGCGAAGGCAAGCGCGAGGAAAGTCAATTGGAGAGCGCCGGTGCGGGGCCAGGCACGGACCATGGCGAGCGCCGTGGCGGCCAGGAATAGCGCTGCGCTCACAGCCATCGTCAGCGAATAGGCCGACAGCAGGCTGACACCTGCCGCTGCCGAGATCGCGGGCGGAACCTGGGTCAGCCACAGGGCCAGGACCCGGCCCGATTGCGAGTGATAGAAGAGCGATACGGTGTCGATGAAACCATGACGCGCGTACAGATCCGCGAAGCAGAAGTCGTCATGTTCGGGCGCGCCAAGTGACGTGAGCGCGAACAGAACCAGCAGAAAAATTGCAGGAAACAGGCTGCACAGCGTCCAGCCAATCCAGGCCCGGCGATCGGCGTGGGGACGCGCTGCCAGCGGAATAACACCTTGATTGTACACGCAAAGCCCCCTCCGATCCGGGCCAGACTAGAGACAACCGACCCAGGTCGCAATGTTCATTTCCGGCCGTTGCAGCGCGCCGCTGGTGGCGCTTGCGCGGCGAGCGGCGACCGTCGCTAGAACTCCCGTCGCTTCAGCCAGGCCCGCGCACCCCAATGGGCAAAACACCAGGCTGATTTGATAAGGGGGAGGTGCTCGACATTGCGGTAGATCTGCCAGACCCATTTGGCGGAGCGCATCGGGCGGCTGGAGACCGAGGAGCCCCTGACGCGGTAACGCGCAAGATCCTCGTTGAGGCCGTATGCGGTGTGGCCGGACTTGAGGATCGAGAGCCACAGGCAGAAATCGTCATAGCCCTCGTTCTTCATCGCGATCGGGCCGGCGATCTCGCGATCAACCATCGCGGTCAGCGTCGCGATCGCGGTGTTCTTCAGGAGCTGACCATAGGTGAGCGAGGCCGGCACTTCGATCAGCCGTCCGGTAACGGTGTTGGTCTCGTTGATGCGGCGGAAGGCGGTGTAGCTGAGGGCGGCCTTCTTCTCCTGAGTGAAGGCAAGCTGCCGCTCCAGCTTCTCGGGCTGCCAAAGATCATCGCTGTCGAGGAAGGCGAGATAGCGGCCCTGCGCGGCGTCGATCGACGCCTGGCGCGCCAGCGCCGGGCCGCCATTTCTGGCCTGCCGGATCAGCTTGACGCGCGGATCGCGCTCGCCAATGTCAGCGATGATCGCCGGCGTCCTGTCGGTCGAGCAGTCGTCGGCGATCAAGAGTTCCCAATCCTGGAAGGTCTGGTTCTGCACCGAGCGGATCGTCTCCTCGATCAGGCCTTCGACATTCCAGGACGGGGTGATGATCGAGACGAGCGGCATGATGGGTCCGTTCAGTTCACACGGGCCGGCTCGGCGATTGCCGCGCGCAACGAGGCCGCAAACGTGTCGAGCAGCTTGGGATCGCCGACATAGAGCTCGCCCGGATAGGAGCGGCCCCAGGCGGACTCGAAATAGGGTGCGCCTTTGGCGGGATCGAACGGCCCGGCGGTGAGCGCCTCGCGCAGGCGAGCGGGCACGTCAGCCAGACGATCGACCGCATACACCAGCGGGCAGGAGCGGTAGAACGCATCACCCATCACCACGACCGGCTTGCCGAGCAACAGCGCTTCGGCACCGGACTTGCTGTTGACTGATATGACCGCATCGGCGCGATTGAGCACGGTGTAATTGTTGGTCTGCGGCGGCAGCAGCACAAAATTGTCGAAACGGCGCGCGAGCTCGAACAGGCGATCGGCCGAGATCGCGCCGATCTGGGCAGGGTGCTCCTTCACGACCAGGACATGCGAATCCGGGATCGTGCGCAGCAGGAAGTCGACGGTCGCGACCTGGTCGAGATAGTCCGGCGAGCGTAGCGTCAGCGCCATGTCGGCAGGAACGTGGAATGGGTAGTAGACGAAGGGCGTTTCCGGAATCGGCTTGTAGAGCTTGCGCAGCCGTGTCGCGTTGAGCGCCATCGCCGCGTGCACGCGGGCATGGCGCAGATTGTGCCCGAACTCCTGGTGCTTGCCGAGCGCGAACTGATCCCACAGCTTTTCGGCGAGACGGTTGGCATTGCGCAAATTGAGGACCTTCTTGAAGGCCGCTGAATAATGGTGCTGATCCTTCTTGGGGATGACGATCGCGCGCTGCGTCAGCGTTTCGTCGAGATAGGCGCGCACCTCAGGGGACACAGCCTCCGCCGGCGTCGGCATTACGTCGGGCGCGCCGAGAGTGTCGGGCGTAAAGTACATCCGGCCACGGAAGAACGAGGGCTCTATGAACCAGTTGCGGATGCCCCGGCGCCTGGCGGCGTAGAAGCTCGCGATCACCGAGAGAAAGCCGCCCAGCTCCTGCACCAGCTCGGGGCGCTTGCCTTGCCGCTCCAGCCGGTCGAGCACCGCCTCCATCGCGTTGGCATAGATCATGAAGCGCCGGCGTAGCGCCGCGGTGTCGCGGATGCCGAAAGTGAAACGCTCGTGGCTGAACAGGAAATTGGTCCCGTCGAGTCCGTAAGACACGATGCGCGCGTCGAACGCCTTGCGATCCTCGGGCGAGGGGCCGGCCTTGAGGCCCTCGCGATACATATTCGTGACCGGAACGCCTTCGGTAGCCGACATCTCCGCGCTGCGATCGTCGAAGGCAAGCAATTCGACGTCATGGCCTGCCGTGCGCAAGCGTTGCGCGACCGGAATCCAGAACCGGGTCTGGTATTCGGCAAGCGTGGTGATGAGAATGGTCTTTGCAGATGTTACCATGGCTCTATCGGACGTGTTCGATCGCAATGCTGGCGAGCGGCAAGCCCGTCGTCACGCAATGCGCGCGTCTTGCCGTAAATTGAGACGGGCTCGCCTGGTCGTAAGCGGCGATGCGCTGAAGCAGGGTCTGGACGAAGGGCGGCGCGATCCGTTTGTCGCGCCGGGCCGGGTTGAACTGGCTGCGCAGCCGCTCGGTGACGGCCGAGCCGAGCGCGGCGCTGGCGGCGCCCTTGACGATCTGGCCGAGGCTCGGCTTAGCACGCGTGCCCTTTACGGTCGCAAGCAGCGAGACGTAAGGCCGGCGCGAACGCGTTGCGCTAGTCAAGACATCGGCGACACGTTCGGCGGCTTGTCCGTCGTTGAGATGGAAGAAGGCCTCGATATCGGCGGCGTGGACGCGGGCGAAATCGAAGGCCTCGGTCTCGCGCTCGATGTGATCGACTGCGCCCAGCAGCTCGTCGAACGAGACGACCTGCCGGCTCACGCGCGCGGGCAGTGCGGCATGGCCGGCGGTGGTCGGTGTGTTCAAATATTCGAGTTGGAGCGGCAGCTTTCCGAGCAAGACCGATTCGACCGCCGTCCCGCAGTTGAGATGAATGACGGCGGCTGCATTGCGGATGCGGTCGAGCACGCTGCCGGTGCCGTCAATCAGGACGTTGGGGTGGCGCGAGAGGGCGTTGCGATAGACTTCTTCGCTCTCGAAGGGATGCGGGCGCACGAGAATGTTGCGGTCGGGCCGCGCTGCGGCGAGCCGGTCGATCTCGGCGAGATAGTTGGCGAAGACCTGCTTCAGGTCCGCGATGAAGCGATCGACATAGGCGCCATCCCAACCGGCTCGCACCATCGCTTCGCGTTCCCCGCCCGGCTTGCCGGTAAAGCGCGAATTGACCAGCGGGAAATTGGCGTTGACGAGCAGATAGCCGCGTGGCTCGCCGTCGAGCAGCGCTCGCCAGCGCGGGGCTGCGAAATCGAACCGCGGACATCCGGTGAGGTGAAGCTGCTCCGGCTTCATCGTTCCGGCTGCGAGGAAGGCGTCGTGCAGCCGGCTTCCCCAGAAGAAATAGCCCGCCAGGATATCGGCGTAGCCGCTGCCCTTGACGTGAGCCGCCATCGCCGGAGGCGAGTTGCCGCCCTTTTCCGCGAGCACGCCGCCTTCGGTATCGAGCACGTACAGGGCCAGCCCAGCTCCGGCAAAGCTGCGCATCAGGTCGAGATTGACGGGACGTGCGTAGTTGACGACCAGCGCGTCCAGTCCAAGTCGCGGGACATCGACGGCCTGCTCGTACATCGGCACCAGCATGACCGATACGCCACGCCGCGCGAGTTGATAACCGAGCATGACTGCCCCCGGCAGGTCACGCTTGGGGTGATCGACCACCAGGCCTATGCGCAAGATGTGAGCTCCCGGCAGGTCCGTGTCAGAGCCGCATCACGGTGCGCTCGAGGTCCGTCAGGGCACCGACCGCGCGGAAACGCGCCGGCGGTTCGGGAAAGATGCGCGGTTGCTGGATGTAGGTTGCCGTGTACAGCAGGCGGTTGTGATCCGACTGGATCCGGCTTCCCATGTGCAGGCAGCGGGCCGTGTTGACGATGAAGGACGACAGACGGGGCGCGATCATTTCCTTGACCGCATCGGGGCCGGTCTTGGCGAACACCTGCGCGTCGCTCATGTGGCTCTTGAGCGTGTTGCGGAATGGCTTCGAAGGACCGGCCGGAATGAAGGTGAACGGGCCGTCGGCGGTATCCCGCACATCGGTCAGGTATATGAAGAGCTTGCAGACACGCTTGTCGTCGTGGTCGAGATGCCACAGCTGGGAGAAGCTCAGGGCCTTGTTCGGAGTCGGTTGCGACAACGTCAGCACCACGTCCGACAATTGCGGCAGGTCGTGCATGAAATCGCCGATGATGCGTAGCGCGGCCGGCTGCAGGGCGTTGCGCACGAAAGGATGGTCGGTCGCAAAGGCGCCGTTGACGAGATCCTCGTCCAGCAGGCTGACCCAGAACGATTTGTGCCGTTCCTTCTGTTGGCCGACGAGCTCATTGAGGCGGCTCACCTTGCCGTCGGCGAACGAGGCAACGGCTTCCGCGAGGCTGCGATCGATGAGTGCGGACACGTCGACGTAGCCGTCCTCGGCGAGTTTGCGGCTCGCCTCGGCCCATTCGGGCTTGGCTGGAAGCTGCTTGAGCAGCGCGACGCGCTTTGCGCGCGCAGGCAATTGCAGGGCGGTCAGAGCCGCCTTCAGCCCCCATCCGAGATCGGTGCGGTTGACGTGCCATAGCAGGCGGCGGAACTGGCTGATCTTCGCCTTCTTCGGGGCAGGCCGATCAGCCGTCGTGTCGACGGTTGTCATGTGGGCTCCCAGCAATACAAAAAACCATCATTGTGGATCGTCGGCGCGAACGGCATGCGTTCGCGCGCCAAGATGCGCACGCGGCCCTGTCGCTCGTAATCGTCGAGCGTCGAGAACAGCTGCGTCTGGTAGTCGACTGAGCGGATGTAGAGATAGCTGACGAGATCTCGCGGACTCGAGAAATTCAGCAGCTCCGTCGTCGGCTCGATGTTGATGACGCGTTTCGGCCTCGCAGCAATGATGTTGTCCACCACCTTGTGCACGTCATAAGGAATCTGCTCGATGCAGAAGTAGGTGAAAACGACCTGGTCCCTGATCGCTCCGTAGTTTGGGTCGTTGCCGTCGGTCAGGTCGATCCTGTCGAGCGATATCCGGTCCGACAGGTCAAAATGCGCTGCGATCTCGCGGCCCGCGGCGATGCCGTTCGGCGCGATGTCGAACCCGCGCAGCCTCCAGTCGGGATGATTGAGATGGAGCGACAGCAGATTGATGCCGCAGCCCGCACCGAGCTCGACGATCTCCGCGGCGCCGCCCGTGTGCCGCGCGAGCAGTTCGCCGAGGGCCCTGGCGCGATAGCGATAATAGTCGTCGGCCGCGACCCTGCAGATCTGATTATCGACCTTGCGAAGACCCCGCGCAGGATTCTTTGGGATCAGGAATTCGCCGATGCTTGCGGTCTTCGTCCAGGCTTTTTCCGATAGCGTTCGCTGCCAATGCGATAGATTGTACTCGGAATCAACGACGTCTGCCGTGCGTTTGACGCGGCGCATCGCGAGACGGCCGATGCTCCTGGCCGCATCCAGCGCATAAGTCGACGCCTTGTCCGACAACGACGCCGGAGCGAAACCTGTGATGACGGCTTTCGTGTCTGTCGCGTGGATGTTCATTCAACTGCTTTTGGATGTCAGTCCCATCAGTTGTCCGACGGCTGGAAATACAGTCCGGTGCCGCTTTTCGAGCACGAGGAAGTATTGGAGCGTCCAGGTAATCAGACAGAAAACCATGGAACCGAGCGCGAGCTTTAGCACGCTGTCGAACCGAATGTAACCTGCAATTGTTGCTAGAAAAATGCTTGCCAGCACAAGGATTGCGAACTGGGTTCCGATCACCCTTGCGAACCGTTTGCGGTCGAGTTCGAGTGCGCCGCGCAACTCTGCCAGCTGCAAGGGCAGGACGGCGATGCTGCCGATGACTTGGCCGAGTATCAGGGCGCGTTCCGCGAACAGGTGCAATGTCGCGGCGGAGACCGCTGCCCAGATCAGAAGCTGAACGGCTATCAGCCGGTTGAGCCTGGCCTGTACCTCCGGCCGCGTCAGGAAGATCAGGCTGCCGATCGCCACGTATTGGGCGCAGATCGGAACCAGGAAGCTCAGGCCCATCCAGAACGCGTAGGGCGCAAGAAGGGGACCGATCCAGATGTTCATGATCTCGGGCGAGAGGATTGCGGTCGCGGCAAGCGGCGGCACCACGAACATCGGCATCATGACAAGGCCAAGGTCGCCGAGGCGCTGGAACGACGTCGCGCTGCCGCGTTCATCGAGGCGGCTGGCGACGGGAAGCAACGCGGACGTCAGAAGGCTGACGACGACCTTGGAAACCCGCGACAATCGGACCAGCGCGTCGTAGGTGCCGACAGCCTTGGGCCCGAACAATAGTCCGATCAGGAACGGCTGAAACGGTCCCGAAATGCCGCCCATCAGCTTGCCCTGCAAGAGCAGTAGGCAGCGATGCAGAATATCCTGCCGGATGTCCGGGGTCCACGGCAGCAATCGCACGTGCTTGTGCCGCAGGGCGACGAACGCGGCAATTCCAATGACGACGGCGCGGGCCACCAGCGTGGCGAGATAGATGTAGGCGACCACTTCAAAGCCCGCCGCCGCCCATGAGGCTGCGAATGTCAGACCGACATAGCCAGCCGTTGTCGTGACTTCCGCAACACGGAGCAGGTTGTAGCGCTCGAACCCTTTGACGATGCCTTCCCACACCAGGGCCGGAACGAAGATCAGATTCGCGAGGGCCGTGTAGTGCATGATCCGGGTGAACGTCTCCAGATGCGCGGCGTCAACCTTCATCACGATGACGAACAGCGGCGTCGCGAGCCATATGCCTGCGCTCAGGATCACAGTGAGAGCGATGGAGACCACCCCCAGGAAAGCGATCTGACGGCCGGCCTGCGTCCAATTGCGATGCTCTCTCGCGCGCGCGACGATCTGAGTGGCGACCTCGGACAGCCCGAGGTCCAGCACCGCCATCATCCCGCTGGGAAGCAATAGCCGCGAGATGACGATGAGGCCGAACTCGGTCACCCCCCAGGTCCCGATGATCAGTGGAATGACCGCAAGGCCCAGCAAGGCGGCTACGCCGAAGGCAAGCGCCGAAATCACCGTGTTCTGGATCAGGCGCTTGATCATTGAGGTCGTGCTACCAGGCGCTCAGGCCGCCGTCGACGGCGATGTTCTGGCCAGTCACGTAGGACGCGGCATCCGACACCAGGAACAGCATTGTGCCCACCATCTCGTCCGCGCGAGCCATGCGGCCGAGCGGGATACGGGCACCATAGCGCGCCTTGAAGGTCTCGTTCTGCCCACTCTCGACCCCGCCGGGGGTGAGGGTATTGACGCGAACGCCCTTTGCCGCCCAGTAGGTCGCCAGGTGCTTGGTCAGGCCGATAACGCCGGCTTTGGACGCGGTGTAGACCGCGGGCGTGTTGATGGCACGGCCGAGATATTCGGAGCCTTCGTAGATGCGCTGGTCGGGCGCCATCAGGCCGTAGATCGAGGCTGTCTGTACGACAGCGCCGTAGCCGCGCTCGGCCATTCGGCCGCCGAACGTCTGAGCGACGTTGAACATGCCGTCGAGATTGACAGCCATGATCTCTCGCCAGGTGTCCAGCGAAAATTTCTCGACGGGTGCAAAGAAGGCGTCGACGTCGCGGGTCTTGCTCGCGGCGTTGTTGAGCAGGATCGAGACCGGTCCGAGGTCCGCTTCGATCGCATCGGCGGTGTTGCGCACGGAGCTGGGCTCGGTGATGTCGCAGCCATAGCCTCTGATTCGGACGGAGTGGCGCGAGGCGATGTCGGCTGCCGCCGCATCGGTCGCGGCCTGGTCGAGATCGACGATCGCAACGTTGGCACCAAATTCGGCAAGGCCCTCGGCAAAGCGACGTCCGAGGATGCCGCACCCGCCGGTGACGACGGCGGTTCGGCCGGTCAGATCGAACAAAGCCTTGAAGCTCGTGGTCATCGCTTGGGCCCCCTCAGGCCGGCAGTCGTTGGCGCAGCAACAGTTCCACCAGGGCAAAATCGAGATCTGAATCGATGTCGATCGAGCGTTCTTCCGGCATCTCGAACAGGCGCGTGTCTGGATAGAACACCGCGGGCTGCTCCAGGAACGGCGCGACGCGCCAGACATAGATCGATGCGTTCATGTCGAAGCAGCGCGGCGCATCCTGCCGGCGCGTGATCGGAGGTTCGGCGGATTTGGAGAGACCGACGCTGCCGTCAGTGCGTTGCTCAACCAGGTTGAAATAGGGCGAGCGTCGCGCCGGCGCCCCGGTGATGACGTTGCGGCAGCCGCTCTCGCGCAGCAGTGCCACCGCACCGGTGATGTCGGAGGCCAGCCGGAGCGGCGAGGTGACGTCGAGATCGACGAAGATATCCGGCGTCTTGCCGGTTTGCGCGATGGCCTGCTCGAGACAGTGACGGATCGCCGGCAGCTTCGGTGCGGTATCGGTCGCCATCTCGTCCGGGCGCCTGACCGCGATGTCGGCGCCGGCCTTCAGTGCCGCGTCGAGCAGCGCATCCGAATCGCTGCTGAAGGCGATTGCGTCGAACAGGCCGGTCTCGCGCGCCTGCGCGATGCTCCAGGCGAGCACGGGCCTGCCCAGCAGATCGCGCGCATTCTTGCCGACGACTCCTTTCGAGCCACCCCGCGCGCAGATCGTGCAGAGGAGAGTCATGGCGATATCCAGGTCTTGGTGCGCAGAGCACGCTCGCTGGCATCGATCAGATGGACCACGCCGAGCGCCTCGGGCAGCGAGCAGACCGGGCTCGCACCGCGCATCGCCGCGACATGCATGTCGCGATAGCTTTGGTCGCGCTCGCTGGGGATCTCCGTTGACTTGCCGTTGACCGCAAGACGGCTGCCGACGAGATCTGCCTCGATGGTGTCGTTGTCGACATTGACGCGAATGCGGCGGATGCCCTGCCGGTCGAGATAGTCCATGTGGACGTGGACCGATGGGGCCCGCTGCATATCGAGCAGCAGGTCGAGATGGTCGTCGACGTCGATGTCGCGCGCGCCGGACGCGCCACCGAGCGCTGCGACGCGATGCCACGGCCCGAACAGCCACAGGAGATAGTCCAGCTCGTGGCTGAGATCCCGCAGCACACCGCCTCCGGCGTCAACCGTGGCGGATGCGGTCGCGCGGTGATCGCGGCCGGGCCGCCAGTCCCTGATGTCCTGGCCGACATAGGCGGCGACCGTGATCACGTCGCGCCCGCGCAGTCTTTCGGCCAGAGCCGTCATCACGGGGTGGAAGCGCAGATTGTATCCGACGCTGACATGGGCAAACGGATATTTCGGGGGCGATGCCGGCGTCGCGAACAGCGGCTTTTCAACGAGGACTTTGCCATGGAAGCCAGCCTGCGCGAGCTCTTGCAGATTGTCCGCATGGCGTGCAGTCTCGGTGGCGATCACCACGTAGTCCGGATGTACCGCGGCAACAGCCTGCACGATCGACCCGTAGTCTCCGCCTTCGCGACGACTGACGGTCGCGACCTCCAGGCCAAGCTCGCGCAGGACGCGCGCATGCCTTGTGCCGATCGAGCCGAGGCCAACCACGACGGCTTTTGTCGAGGTCACGGGAAGACCTCGTGAAACTCCGCGTGAGCCTGCTCGAAATCCTCCAGGCGGCCGATGTCGAGCCAGTATTCGCGAATGGGATAAACCGCAACCTGCCCTTTGCCGGCGATCACGCGTTCCAGCACGTTCGGCATGTCGATGCTGACCCCGGGCGTGACGTGGCGGAAGACGGACTGGCCGATCACGTAGATGCCGGCACTGACGAACCAGCTCTCGGTCGGCTTCTCGCGGATGGCATCGAGAAAACCGTCTGACGTCGACACCACGCCGTAGGGGACGTGCACCTTGTGCTCGCGCACGGCCATCGTCGCTTCCGCCGGCGTTGCGTTGTGGAAATCGAGGAGAGCCCCGTAGTTGATCGTGGTGAGGATGTCGCCGTTGGTGACGATCATGGGCAGAGCCGGCGGGGTCCTGAAGAGTCCGAGGGCGCCTGCAGTCCCGAGGCGCTCCGTTTCGTGGACGTACTGGATATTGGCGCCGAAGGCGGCGCCATCGGCAAAGTAGTCCTTGATCGTATCGGCCTTGTAATTGACCGAGATGAAGATGTTGCCAAAACCCTGCTGCACGACGTTGCGGACGATCGTCTCGAGCAGCGGTCGGCCGCCGACATTGAGCATCGGCTTCGGCACGTCGCGCGTCAGCGCGCCCAGGCGTTCGCCGAGGCCGCCCGCCATGATCAGGACAGGGTTCGGATAGTGAGCCGGTTCGAGCAGCTCATCGAGCGTTTCGACCACGACCAGGTGGCCGCCCTCGTCGACAAGCGGGAGCTGCTTGATCGACTTCTGCCGCATCAGCTGCAGGCGATCCTCGCGCGGCAGCGTCGCAGGGGCCGACACCGGCGCACGGTTCATGATGTCGGTTGCAAGTCCGGCGAGCGGTACACCCCGCAGCAGGCCACGCCTCACGTCACCATCGGTGACCACGCCGAGCAGGCGATTCTGGTCGTCGAGCACGAGCGCAATCTGAATGCTTCCGCTCTCGATGGAAGCAATAGCCTCGCCCACGGTCGCCTGCGTTCCAACGACGGCCTTACGCCAGGATTTCATGGCAATCTGCCTCGTATACGCCAGATATCGGGGGCGGCCCACGGCTGAGCCTGCTATATCGCGGCTGCGAGAGGCGGCGTCAACCCCAACGGCACCCCCCTGAACAGCCCCGTTAACCTCAGCGTTTCGCGGCCCGAATCGACGGTTTGAAGACCCGCGATCGCCCGTTAAGATCGCCCGGCGCAGGGGAATCGCGATGGACGATCTCATCATCATAGGCGGCGGCGAGCATGCCTTCATGGTCTACGAAGCGGCGCTGTTGTCCGGCCAGTTCAAGGTCGTCGGCTTCCTCGATCGGCAGCCCGGAACGCTCGGCGACATCAGCTATCTCGGAACCGACGAGGCCGCGCTAGAGTATCCGGATGCCGCCTTCGTGCTGGGAATCGGATCGATGCAGGAGGGGCCCGCACGCCGGCAGATGATCGGCCGCATGCAGGTCAAGCGCTGGGCGTCGGTGATTCATCCACGCGCGGTCGTCTCGCCGTCAGCCACGATCGGCGCAGGCACCGTCATCATGCCGGGTGCGATCGTCAATGCGCGAAGCCGGATCGGCGATCACTGCATCATCAATTCCGCTGTCGTCGTCGAGCATGATGTTCGGATCGGCGATTGCACGCACCTGTCGCCGGGAACCGTGGTCGGCGGAGGCGCGAGGATCGGCGAGAACTGCTTCATCGGTCTCGGCAGCCGGGTCAGGGACCACATCGCGATCGGCAACGACACGCTGGTCGCGATGGGATCGGTGGTCACCGCTCCATGCCCGCCGGGGTCCGTCCTTCGTGGCGTTCCGGCAAAGCCGCAGGGTTAGATCGGGTCGTCCGGCTCGAGCGCGCGTGGTGCGGCCGTTCCGACCAGCGACCAATAGTCGATCGGCGGCCGGCCGGCACCGGGTCGCTTGGCGGTGATGTCGGCGGGGCCGATGGTCTCGCCAGCCTGCAGCGCGCGCGCCGCAACGATGCTCTTGCGCGCCACAGGGACGTTCCTGATCTCGGAGCCCTTTGGCGTCTTCACGCCGTCACCGAGCGCACGTTCGACGTTGCGGATGGCGATTACCATGCGCCTGAAATCGTCAGGCTCGAGCGAGGCGGCGTGATCGGGCCCTTGCGCCGCGCGGTCGAGCGTCAGGTGCTTTTCGATGATTGTCGCGCCGAGCGCGACGGCGGCCACCGAGATCTCGAAACCGTCGGTGTGATCGGAATAACCGACCGGAAGCTGGAACGCGGACCGCATCGTGCTCATCGCCGCGAGGTTCACGTCGCCGATGGGACAGGGATATTCGGTCGTGCAATGCAGCAGGCTCACATGCTGTGCGAGCGCTGTACGCGCTGCCGCATCGCGCCAGGCCGCACGGAAGGCGGCGATGCCGGGTGGGTCATCGGATTGGCTGTAGCCATGCGCGAGCACGCCCAGCGCCTCCTCGATCTCGCCTAGCGTTGCCATGCCCGTCGACAGGATCAACGTTGCTCCGGCCTTCGCGGCTGCATGCAGCAGCGGTGCATTGGTGAGATCGCCCGATCCGATCTTGATGCGCGGCAGTTTCAGCAACAGCAAGAAGGCCAGCGAAGTGTCGTCGAACGGTGTCGACAGGAATTCGATACCGCGCTCCCTCGCACGTTCAATCAGACTGTGATGCGCAGCCTGCGGCAACTCGAGCCGTTCCAGCATGGCAAGCTGGCTTTCGTCGGCATTCGTCGTGCGCTGCTGATAGTCGGCCTTCTTTGCCGCGCTGCCAGCCAATGCCTTCGCATTGAAGGTCTGAAATTTGACGATGTCGGCGCCCGCGTCGGCGGCGGCGTCGACCAGCGCCAGCGCCTTCTCCAGGCTTCCGTCGTGATTGACACCGGCTTCGGCGATGATGAGGGTGTCCGTGGTCATGCCTGCTCCCCGCTTGGCGGAAGCTCGTAAAAGCCCTTGACCAGAAGCGGCCTGAAATCCGGGATGCCTGCGATAGTTTCGGCAAATCGCCGGCTGGATTCGCCGTCGCCGTAAGGGTTGACGGTGGCTTGACGGCCGCGCTGCAACCCCGCGGCAATGGCGGTGGCAATGGCGCCGCGCTCGGGCGCTGCGTGAAATACAGACGTCGCGCGCTCGCGTCCCTTCTGACGGTCGCCGATATCGACCGTGGGAACGCCGAAGGAGGGTGCTTCGAGTACGCCGCTCGAGGAATTGCCGATCACGACGTCCACCTGGTTCATCAGGCTGAGATAGCGAAGGTGCCCGAGCGAGGCGATCGCGATCGTGTTCGGCCGGCCAGCCGCGAAAGCCTCGATTCGGGCGTTCAAGGCGCGGCCCTCCGCGTCGGCGTTGGCGAGCGTGAACACGAAACGAAAGGCGGGATCGAGCGTCGAGAGTGCCGCGAACAATTCGTCCAGCTCGGCCACCGAGCGCCCGGCCTCGACCGTGACGGGGTGGAATGTGACGAGCGCATTGCGTTCGCCGAGCGGCATCCCGATCGCGCCGCCTATGTCGTTGCGGTCCATCAGATCGAGGTGCTTGATGGCGTCGATGCCGACCGACCCGATGGTGTGGATGCGGGACGGGTGTTCGCCAAGCTGTATCAATCGTCGCGTCGAGCCCTGATTGCTGGTGAAGTGCAGGTGCGACATCTTGCTGATGGCATGGCGCGAAGATTCGTCGACGGCGCCTTCGGTGACGTCGCCGCCGAACAGATGTGCCATCGGCAGCCGCATGAACATCGCGGCTTGCGCGGCTGCGAACATCTCGAAACGGTCGCCGAGCACGACGACGAGATCCGGCTGTAGCCGTGTGAAGGCATCGGCAAAGCCGATGACGCCGAGGCCGACCGATTTCGCGACGCCGGCGCCGGTGTCGCTGCTCAGTAGCGTCTCGACGCGTGCGTCGACCTCGAACCCCTCGTCGCGGATTGCGTTGAAGGTGTAGCCGAACTCCGGCGCGAAATGCATGCCGGTGGCGACGAGCTGAAGTGTCAGGCCGGGTGTTCCCCGGATCGCGCGCATCGGCCAGATCAGCAGCCCGAAATCGGCACGGCTGCCGGTGACGAAACAGATCTTTCGCGCGCCACTATTCATCGCGGGTCCTGATGCTGGCGCTGCTGGGCAGGTTGATCAGCCGGCGTTCGATGGATTCGGCGGTGGAAAGATCGCCGCGGGGGCTTTGCGCGAACATCGGCAGCTTATGCATCAAGGTCCAGGCCGGGCGCGCGCCAAAACCCGCATCGTTGAGCGCGGCAAGGACGTCGTCGCGGCGGCCGGCATTTGCTTCGTCGAGCAGGATCGCGTTCAGCCAGTAATTGCTGGTCGTGTCCTTTGGCTCACGCGAGAAGTGGACGCCGGGAATATCTGCAAAGGCGCGCTGATAGGCGGCAGCCAACTTGCGCTTGCTCGCCAGAAAGCCGTCGAGCTGCTCGAGCTGGGCGCAACCGAGCGCTGCGTTCAAATTCGGCAGGCGGTAGTTGAAGCCGATCTCGTCGTGGATGAAAGCCCATTTGTGCGGCAGTTTCGCCGTCGTCGTCAGGTGCTTGGCGCGTCGGCCCAGCTCCTCGTCATTGGTCAGGATGGCGCCGCCGCCGCCGGTGGTGACGATCTTGTTGCCGTTGAAGCTCAGTGCTGCAAGGCGCGCCTGTGATCCGACCGCGTGGCCCTTGTACGTCGATCCCAGCGATTCCGCGGCATCTTCCACCAGCGCGATGTTCCATTCGTCCGCAAGGGCGGCGATCGCGTCCAGATCGACGGGGTGGCCGAAGGTGTGCATCGGGGCGATCGCCGAGATACGGCGACCGGTCTCGCGATTGATGGTGCCGGTCGCCGTCTTCTGCGCGATCGCATCGAGACGCACCGCGAGCGCGCGGGCGTCCATGCCGAGTGTTTCGAGCGAGCTGTCGACGAAATGCGGGGTTGCGCCGCAATAGGCGATCGCGTTTGTCGTCGCGATGAAGGTCAGCGCCGGCGAGATGACCTCGTCGCCGGGCTCGACGCCGGCGAGTCGGAAGCAGGCATGCAGCGCGGCCGTGCCATTGACGACGGCGATCGCGCGTTTGGCGCCGGTGACCTCCTCGAGCATGCGCTCGAACCGATCGACGAAGGGACCCACCGAGGAGACGAAGGTGCTCTTGATGCACTCTTCGAGGTAGGCGATCTCGTTGCCGGCGAACACCGGTTCGTGCAGGCCGAGGATGCCGTTCGGCGTGCCCACAGCCCGTCGCACGGCATCGACGATCGTCTTTTGGTCGAAGTCTGACCTCGTCACGTGACCGTCCACCATCGCCTCAGACATTGTACACGTCAGCCTTGTAGCGGCTGAGGTTTGTAGGATTGGTGAACCAGTTCACCGTCTTGACCATGCCGCGTCGCATGCCCTCGATGCCGCCGAATTCCGGGCTCCAGCCAAGCTGCTGGCGTGCCTTGGAATTGTCGGCCCAGAGCCGCTCGACCTCGCTATTGGCGGGACGCAGTCGCGTTTCGTCGGTCTCGATTTCGATCGCCGTCCCCATGACGTCGGCGATCATCTGCGCGGTCGCGCCGACCGAAATCTCGAAGCCGCTGCCGAGATTGATGGTCTGGCCCACGACTTGCTCCGCAGGCGCCGCGAGGCCCGCGATCAGGCCGCGCGCGGTGTCGGTGACGAAAGAGAAGTCGCGCGTCGGGCTGACGGCGCCGAGGCGGATCTTGCGCTTGCCGGTCGCGATCTGGCTGATGACGGTCGGAATCACCGCGCGCGCCGATTGCCGCGGACCAAAGGTGTTGAACGGGCGGATGACCACGACGGGCATGTCGAACGAAGCCTGGAACGACAGCGCCATCTGGTCGGAGGCGATCTTTGAGGCCGAGTAGGGGGACTGCCCGACCAGTGGATGGCTCTCCTTGATCGGAACCGTCTGAGCCGTGCCGTAAACCTCGCTGGTCGAGGTCTGAACGAAGCGCCGCACGCCCGCCATGCGCGCGGCTTGCAGCACGTTCACGGTGCCGCGAACGTTGGTTTCGACATAGGAGTCTGGCGCCACATAGGAGAACGGAATCGCGATCAGCGCCGCCAGATGCAGCACGTCGGTACAGCCGCTCGCCGCCTGGATCATGAAATGCGGATCGCGGATGTCACCGGCGACGACCTCGACGGACTTCATCACGTCGGACGAGACCGTGTCGAGCCAGCCCCAGGAGTTGAAGGAGTTGTAATAGACGATCGCCTTGACGCGGGCACCGGCTTTCACCAGCTCCTCGACGACATGCGAACCGATGAAGCCGTCGCTGCCGGTAACGAGGACGCGGGCGTCCCTCAGATCTGCCATGCCGGACCCCAAAAGGCGATTAAGCCAATATTCGCAACAAGATGGCGCTATAGCACACTGACGGTCGTGCGCAACAGAGCAGCGCTCGGTGGCTGCCAAATGCCCGGGGATGTAGCGGTTTTTGTGGCGCGCCTAAGGCTGGCCGGCCGGGCCCAGGCGCTGTTTCACGAACGTCTCCAGATTCCCGCCTTCGAATAAGTGGCCCGCCACTCCGGCCGTCTGCGCCGCTTCCATGTCGCTTTCCTTGTCCCCGATCACCATGCTGCGTGTCATGTCGACGGGGAAGCGCTTGGCGAGGTCGGTGATCATGCCTGGCGCGGGCTTGCGCCTGTCGCTCATTCGGCAATAGCGCGCAACGGTTCCGTCGGGGTGATCAGGGCAATATTCGAACGCGTCGATATGCGCGCCGATCAGCGCCATCTGGTTCGCCATCCAGCGGTGCAGGGTGAGGACGTGGTGCTCTTCGTAGTAGCCGCGTGCGACGCCGGATTGATTGGTGATGACGAAGGCAAAATAGCCGGCATCGTTGACGGCCTTCACGGCCTCGCGCGCCCCCTCGATCCATTCGAGCTTGTGCGTCTCGAATGTGTATCCAGAATCGCGGTTGAGCACGCCGTCACGATCGAAGAACACGGCCGGCCGCCGCAGCTTCTCCCGCAATTCGCGATCGGCGCGCGCGAAATCGTCGGGAATGCCGATGTCGATGAAGTACCCACGATAGGCCGTGCCGCGCAGCGCGCCTGACTTGGCGAGGCCGGGGAACACATCCTGCTCGAGCGAGGCGGGAAGCTTCGCGATGTCGGCGAAAACGGATTTTTCGACGACGTAGATGCCGGCATTAACCGGTCCAGTGGCGCCCGCGCCGGGGGCGATGAAGTCGCGCACCACGTCGCCGTCGAGCACCACGCGCCCGTAGCGGTCTCCGACGACGCCGTCGCGAAGCGCCATGTGAACGCGGCCGCCATGCGCGCGTGAGATCAGATCGAGCAGGTTGAAGTCGAACAGGGAATCTCCATTGAGCAGCAGGAAACGATCGTGCAGCAAATCACGCGCATGCACGAGCGCACCGCCGGTGCCGAGCGGCTCAGTCTCGCGAGACACGGCGATTCGCGTCTGCCCTCTGACGGTCGCAGCGTAGTGCGTCTCGACGATCTCCGCTTTGTGGCCGGCGAGCAGGAGAATTTCATCGAACACGCCATAGCGCAGGAGTTCGTCGATCAGCGTATCGAGAAACGGTCGCCCGCCGATCTCGAGCATCGGCTTGGGAACCAGCCTGGTGCGTTCACCCAGTCGGGTGCCCAACCCACCGACGAGGATCACGGCCTGTCTCAGCATAAGAGTCCCCTTTTTCAGCCTAGGCGACGGACTGCAGCGCCTGACTGAGACGATACGAGCTTCAATGTCTGGTCCACTTCATATCAGCGCGAGCAGGGAATGCGAACGACGGCCGCCTGGTTGTTGGTGAATAGCACTGGAAACGGACCGGTGCGCAGCACGTCCGTGACAGCGGGCCCAATCGGCTCGGCGGGAGGGAAATAGCTGAGACGCTGATCCGCCGCGAGCTTCGTCCACTCGATCGTGCGAGGCGTGATGATTGCGACGAGGTTCCAATCATCGTCGCCCGCTTCCAGAATGTTCTGGAACGCGGATTTGACTTCCTCACTCGTGATTTCGGGGCTTCCGGCCGCTATTGCGTCGGAAGACGGCTGAGGCGATTCCTGAATAGATGTTTGAGCCTCACGGACCGCTTTCATTATTCCGCTCAACGCATCGGCCCTGCGCATCTGGAAGAACGCTTCTGAATTGATTCCGCTTATCAGAGGCGTGACCAGGCTGCACGCGATTGCGAGCCGCTGAGCTCCGTCCGTCGGCTGCACAATTGTCCGCACCACCGATTTCGTCCGCTGCGCGACCGCTTC
Organism: Bradyrhizobium sp. SHOUNA76; assembly: GCF_023006445.1. Lineage (NCBI taxonomy): Bacteria > Pseudomonadati > Pseudomonadota > Alphaproteobacteria > Hyphomicrobiales > Nitrobacteraceae > Bradyrhizobium > Bradyrhizobium sp. SHOUNA76. The sequence goes on along the minus strand of NZ_JALBHA010000035.1, from coordinate 7,780 downwards.
GTTCACAGTGTCCAGATTGGAGAACAGATAGGCCGCGGGAGCGCCCGTGACGGCCTGGATCATGCCGAGCGTATAGGGATCGGAGAGAAGGATCCCTTTTCGCAGATTGGCGCGGAGCCAGCGGGCGACATCGAGGTCGCTGGCATTGTAGTGGGAAACCACCGCGGCGTGGTCTGGGAGGGCGCCATAACTGTAGTTTCTGTGAATGCCAGAAAGGCCGGCCTTGTCCACGGCGACCGCCAATCCCATGATGCCCACGAGACTGCAGATGGAGATTGGTCTCGATCGAGCCAGGGTCAACAGCGCGAGCGTCGCCAGCAGCACGATGCCCGCGATCTCCGTTGGTCTTAGGAACGTCTGATAGCCGGCGAAGGGCAGGCCGGGCCGCCAGGCAAATGCGTAGACCGCAACCACGAGAATGGTCGCAAGCAGCGTAACCGCAATGGCGACCAGGGGCCGACGGTATCGCGAGACCGGAACGACGTCGATCAGCAATTGGCAAAAGGTTTCAGTGGCCGTGATCGTGAACAGCGCCACGATGATCGCGCTGGTGCGATACAGGAAAGGGAAGCCCGAGAGGACGGCGACGCTCAGTCCGCAACCGGCGATCCAGGACCACACGAGTGTCGTGAAGCCTTCGGCTCGTGGACTGATCGCACCTGAGGGAGCACGAAGGACAGGCCGGGTCGTCCACCACCATGCAACGCCCAGCAAGATGCAGATGGAGAAGAGCGGTCCCAATGCCCGGCCGAGCTCGATAGTGGCAATCTGCGGTCCGGACCCCAGAAACAGTTCTTCGCCCCCCTCGATCCTTCTGCCGAGGATCAGTCCCGTAATCGAGGAGAACATGCCGTTGGCGCTCATCGACGGAATGTAGCCGAAGCGCATTCCCGCAACGCAGAGGATAGTTCCGGCAATGATCAGGGGCAGGACAAAGGACAGTGGTCGAAGAACCGCAATGCTGGGCGACGGCCATGCGGAGACCATCCGCACGATGGCAAGATACAGAAGCCAGCTGATCAGGACGGTTGGAACGAACAGATAGGAGCCGCGGTGTGCGAGCAGCAGCGTCGCTGGCCAGATGCAACCGAGAAAGAGAGGCGCATATCTTGCGGTGTTGCTCAGGATCCTAAGCAGGAATAGCCCAGCCACGAGCAGCGCAAGCATGAGCGGATTATTGTTGAGAGCGAAGGCGACCAGCAGCGTCGCGCCGGCGCCTCCAGTCAGCAGCAGCGCGAATCGCGCCGACACGCCGTTCTCTTTCCGGTCGGCGTTGCCCATCAGCACGCCGAGAAACACAACGCTGCTGGCGACGGCCAAGCTGCCGTTCGTCATCAAGGCAACGGTGTTCCCGGTCGCGGCGAGGAAGAAGGCGATCCATCTTCGTGAAGGCGTCGAATAGATACCTTGCACGAAGCCGTAAGAAGCCAACAGGAAGAACAGGATCGAGAAAAAGCGGTAGGTCCAGCTAAATCGCAGGAGATCCAGGCCGACGGTTCCAGCAAAGGCGCCGGCGAGCGCCGAGCGTAGATCGACATAGGATTGGGCGGCGTAAGGATTGATGACGCCGCCGTCGGCATACTCCTGCGCGGTCTTCATCCAGTGAACATCCGCGCCGATGTCCGCATAGGGAAAGTCGGAGAATGCGCCGAAGGACCACCACCATGTGAGGAGCGCGATCGGTAGCGACAGCATGCACCAAATGGCCGCCGTGCGCATCTCGCCGGCACCCGGACGCCGATTGAGCCACGACCAGGCAAGTCCGAGGCTGGCCAACGCAACGATAGCTGCGAACTGAAGCCGCATATCGCTTACGAGAAGCGATAGCACTCCGAGCAGGATGCCCGTCGTCGAGGTACCGACGGTCACCCCGAGAACGACGAGCTGGGTCCTTGTCAACCGGCACAGCTCGACGAACTTCGTCGACGCGATGGCCAGAATCGAAAACCCGGTGCCGAGCTGTATCAGGAAGAATAGAAACGTCAGGGCAAATGTGGTCGTCCACATCGGGAGATCTCTACAATGGGCTTCGGCCAAGCAACCGGGAAATGGCGATCTTCAGTTTCCTATAGATGGGTCGGCCGGGCGGCCAACGATCAGCGAGCCGAGTGTAAAAAGATCCTCTTCGGAGAAGCCTCTGAAGCATGGTGCCAGTCGTTGCAGGATATGCTGTTCCGGCGGCCGGCGATCAGGTTGGTCGCTGAGCAGTTGAAACCCTGCCTCCCTGAATAGCTGCAGATATTCGCTGTGGCGCAGCCGATTGACGTATTGGAAGCGCGACTGGAAAGGCGCCCAATCCTCCTCGGAATAGGTCAGGAAGTTGAATGAACTGATGGACGGATCGAAGCCTTTGAAATGATCGCCATAGTCGATCTGCATGAGGACCAGTCCGTCAGGACGCACGATGCGTCGCAGCTCCTTCAAGATTGCCGCGATGTCGCGCTTGGGAATGTGCTCGAGCGTTTCGACAGAGACTGCGCAGTCGATCGAGGCGGCGGGCAGGCCCGTCGTCCGGGCATCGGCCGGTGCGCGATAGTCGATCCTCCACGAAGGATCGAGGTCCTCCAGGGCGTTTATGTCGGGGTGGTCAATGCCGCTCAGTCGAGAAACGATGGCGGCGTTGGAGCGGATCAACTCCAGCTTGGCCAAGCGCTCGATGTCGACCGTGACGAAGCGCCGGGCCCCGTGAGCGCTGAAGGTCAGCGGAACGATCAGATCCCGTCCGGCGCCGAACTCGAAGCAGGTCGAATCCCGCAGCGGCCGCAAGCTGTACTTCTCGTGGACGGCCAGCAGCCGCTGCGCAAGGGTGTAGATGGATCTGACCTGCTTCTCGGGTCGTGGCAGTCGTCGTGTGACGTAGCGCTGCAGGGCATAGTGCAAGTCTTCGCCCCAGGGGATATTCGACAGCACCGAGAACGCTCGCGCCTTTGTTTGCCAGCGCACGTCAGCGTTTCCTCGGCGGAATGGACGCCGTGATTGGAGTGATGCGCACGAGCAGTCGCTGAAGCACGGTTTCGATCCAGGAAAAGACGATGTTCCGGCCTGTTTTCAAGCGGTACCAGGTCACGTAGCCGGATTCGGTCATACGGGAGCCGCAGGGGCAATGCAAGGATTCCAGGGCAGGGGGATCGTGGGCGCCTGTACCAGGGAGCAGAGCGTCATCTTGTCTGGCTGCCGCGGGTTGTCCGGCTGCCACGCGGCCGCAAGAAGCCGGCTACTCGTGAGCATGACGACGGTGCTCGTGCCGTGTCTTTTGAGCTGCTCGATGCGACGCCGTTCCCGGTTGATTCTCCTGTCGGCTCAGCGTAAACAAGCCCAGAAATCGCGTCGACGTTTTAGCATGCGGGCAAGAACATCGCGTATGATTTGTCCAAAGCCGCTGGCCGGTTCGGTTCATGCCGATCCCTTGCTCTCCCCGCCGAGTCTTGTCGAATGCCCGGTGAATTGCTGATTGGCGACGCCGTCGCAAGGGGCTATCCGCCTGCCGTGCTCTACCTGCGCAACGACGAGACCGTCACGACGGAAGTCTGCGCATTCAACTACTTCTCGGTCTTCATGAAGGATCACCCGGAGGTGGATGCTCACGTCTGGTTCTTCGACGGAGCGGGCGAGCCGGCTGGGTATTTCCACAGGGAACTCGGCGTCAACGGACAATTGCAATTGCAGACTTCGGAGCTGTGTCCGCATGTTTCGGGAACGGTCGCGATGGCCCTCGTCCCGAAACACGAGACCAAGCTTCGTCCCGGACGGAAGGTGACGACCGGCTATTACGCACAATATTTCTCGCAGCACGGCGCGATAACGTTGTCGCACGAGCGCGAGCCGGTCGCCGCAGCGCCGTTCCCGACCTCCGCTTGGATGCAATCCTATCTTACGCGGTTCCTGAAGGAGTCCGGCGTGGTGCTCGTGAACTCCTGCATGGCGTCCGAAGGCGTCTCGGTCGGGACGGCACGGCTCATGGCACTGGACGGCACGGCATTGGGCCAGCGTGAGATACCGGAGATCGCGCCGATGGGGGCCATCCGCGTCAGCACGCTGGACCTTTTCCCCGAGGCTGAACGGTTGATCGGCGCCGCCGAAGGTTTCGCCCTCGAATTCAAGGGCACCAACATCGCCAGTCCGTTCAGCTATTATGAATTTGCCAACGGCAAGTTCAGCCTGCACCATTTTTAGGGGCGCGTCCGTGACACGTTTCCCGTCCAGTCCCTGGAAGCCCTACGAACCCAGATTCATGTTCCCGACTTTCGCGGGTGTCGAGTCACGCATGGGTTTCTCGATCCCTGCCTGGTACCGTCCCGTCGACATCCGGTATCTCCGCAGCCTCGTCGCCGGCAGCCTGCGCAAGAATTTTCGTGAGACGGTCAAGGATCTCGTTCCTGAACTCGCCAGCCTGGTCGCCTCGGGCTTCAGCAAGAAGCTCAGGTTCAGGCTGCACATCCTGTCGCGCGACGGCGAGTACCGGGCGACCTACGAGTTTCCGGACAACTACGCGCCGGGCGCCTCCGTCGAGGTCGAGCTGTCGCGGCTTTTCGCCTCGCTCAAGCTGCCGCAGGACGACTATCTGGTCATCGCCGTGATGTCGCGCGGTCGCATGGACGGCTTCCGCTCCTCGCCCGCCAGCTATTCGATGACCTATGTCGATCAGGACAACGTCGCGATCTATCGCACCGGCGCGTTCGCCCGGCCCTTGAACGAGGGCAGGCTCAAGGCGCATGTCGGGTTCACCGGGATCAATCCGAAGATCATTGCGACCAGCGACATCGTCAGCAGCGTGATGCTGATCAATCACTCCTCCGATCCCGAATACGCTCATTCGGCCCGGCCGACGTCGAAGCTGATCCGCGCGGACGGCGAGCAGATCGAAGGCGATTTCGGCGAAATTCCGCCGCTAGGTGCGCGCGAGGTGTCGGTCGTCGACATGTTCGGCAGTCGCGTGTTCGACTTTCTCAAGCCGTTCGGCGGCCGCGGCACCACGGTTACCACTTGCACCGGAATGACGCTCGCGAGCCTGCACTTGCAACGCACGAACGACAATCGGCGGACGTTGCTGGGCATTGAGCACTCGCGTCCCGCGCACATGAACCTCGCCGGTATTCTGCAGCATTGATCAGGGAGATTGAGTGTCGGAGCGAGGGGCAATGCTGTCGTGGTCTGGCGGTCTTGGCCGCCTGCTGAAGTTCGACGATCACATGAAGACCCCATCCCTCGGGCTGGTGCTCGGGTTCTGGGGCATTTCGAACGTTCTGGTCGTCGCCTGGTACTGGGTGAATATCTCCGACAGGTATCTTCCAGGGCTGCTGCGGTATGCCGGAATAGCGTTCTTCGTGGTCGTCGCCCTGGTTCCGCTGCTGCTCCTGTTCAAGGTCAGAAGAAGCTTCTTCAATCCGGTCACGCTGGGACTGCTCGTGAGCTGCTGCCTCGCGCTGTCCATCACCGCGCACGAAGCCAACCTGCTGCGTGAGCAAATGCAGTTCAGCCTCGATCACGAGCGCGAGTTTGCCCATATGAACGCCGTCGAAGGCGTCATGCGGCCGTTGCTCGCCAAGATTACCGAGGCCTACGTCCAGGCATTCGGCGACGATCGCAGCCACGGGGGCTCGACGTATCACACCCATATCATCGCCAACTACCTGTTCGATTCCCTGTCGTTTCTTGCCGTGTTCGCGTTGGCAACGCTGCTTCTTTCGCCGACTGCGGCGTGGCTATGTCTGCTGACCTTTGCGTTCTACACGCAGACCGCGATCTATCCGGGACGCATGGGCCCCGTGTTCATCGCGGGCGGGTTGTTCTGGCAGCTCTTTCTGCTGACGTCGCGGCGCTATCCCGCCGCGATCATTTCCGGGCTGATCATCAGCTTCGGACGGACCGACGTCGTGTTCGCTTCGAGTTTCGCGCTTCTGGGCCTTGCGGCTTTCGAGCGGCGATGGCCGACCCTGAAAGAATGGGCCGTGTTCGGGCTGCTGATCGGCATCTCACTGGCCGTGCCGAAGACGCTGATCTGGATGCATCCCGGAACGGACTACAGGTCGTTCCTGGTCACGAATGGCGACTTCAGCAAGCTGCTCGGCAATCTTCAAGCCATGAAGCTCGTGGTGGCAATCGCCAGTCCCGTGATCGCAATCGTCATCGTGAGAACATTTGTGCTCACCCGGACGATTGCCATCGTCGGCTCGGCGACCCTGGTCCATGTGGGGCTCGTTTTTTTCATCGCCGATTTTTCCGAGACGCGCCTCATCATACCTGCGTTGGCGGGGTTGACCTTCGTGGCGAGTGAAGCGCTTGGAAAGCTGCTGGAAGGCAAGAGCGAGGCGAAAAGCGACAGCGGCTGAAACCGCAGCGTGCTTTCGATTCAGATCGAAGGAGCGCCGAGCGCGTGGCCCAGGTTCTGTTACCAGACGCTCCGTCCGCCATCCATGACGAGATTTTGTCCCGTCATGTAGCTCGAGGCATCCGAGCAGAGGAACTGCACAGCCGCGCGGTATTCGTCGACATCGGCCATGCGGCCCATGGGGATCAGGCGCGTCAGTCGTTCGACGAAGGCCGGGTCCTGGTTGTTGAAGACGCCCCCCGGCGAGATCGCGTTGACGCGCACGCCGTGATCGGCCCAGTAGGTCGCCAGATATTTCGTCAACCCGATCAAGCCGTGCTTGATCACCGAATAAGTCACGGGCTTCACCGGCTGTTCTTCTTCGCGCGTCACCTGGGGCTGGCGGTACAGCCGCTGGTCCGGCGCGATCACGCCGAGATCGGAGGCGATGTTGAGGATCACGCCGCGGCCGCGTTTGGCCATCCCGCCGCCGAACACCTGCGCACACAGCATCGCACCGGTCAGGCCGACTGCGATTTCGGTCTGCCATTGCGGCACCGGGAACGCCTCGAAGCGCGAGGAGTGCATGACGCCGGGGCTCGACGTCACCTTCGGATCGATCGCGGCGTTGTTGACGAGGATGTCGACTGTGATGCCGCGGCCGGCGAGCTGATCGTTTGCGGCGCGCACCGAGTCGAGCGAGGTGACGTTGATCTCAAGCGCGATCAGATCGGCTGAAGGCGTGGCCTGCTTCAGCGTCGCGACGGCAGCTTCGGCCTGCGCCAGTCCGACGTCGGTGACGGCCACGCGTGCGCCGGCTTCGCTGAGCGCTGCGACGTGCTGCCTGCCCAACAGGCCGCCGGCGCCCGTCACGAGCGCGGTCCGTCCGGTCAGGTCGTAGCGGGAGGAGGGGCTTGCCATTAAGGGCTCCTGTTCAGCTTCTGAGCTGGCCGCCATCGGCCACCATCACGCTGCCGGTGATGAAGGCGGCGCGGGGCGATGCAAGGAAGGTAACGACATCGGCGATCTCCTCGGGAGTGCCGAGCCGGCGCAGCGCCACCTCGCGCTGGAGCATGTCATCGACCGCATGCTTGTTTTCGGCGATCTTGCGCGCCCAGGTGCCGTCCGCGCTCAGGATATTTCCGGGGGCGACCGCATTGATGCGAATGCCTTCGAGCGCGAGCGGCCGCGCCAGGCCACGCACGGTCGCATTCAGCGCGGCTTTGGCGGCATAGTAGGTGACGGGTGCACCAAGCGCCGCCATGCCTGCGATCGAGGAGATGCAGACGATGGCCCGGTCGCCGCTGCCCATTGCCATCAGCGGCCGCGCCGCTTCGATCATGTTGGTTGCAGCGAACAGGTGAAGGTCTGGTGTCAGCTTTTTTCCGAGCCCGCCGGCGGCTCGGACGTCGCGGGCCTGCGCACGCGCGCGGAAAAGGACGGAGACGATTGGGTCATCAACGGCCAGAAGAT
>NZ_JALBHA010000359.1:0-6874 GCF_023006445.1 Bradyrhizobium sp. SHOUNA76 | reverse complement strand
ACCGAGGTCGCGGTGTCCTCGGTGCAGGCGGCGCTGCAATATCTGCTGCGGCAGGAAGCCGCACGCGGCAAGCTCTCGCCGCCCAATCCCGAGGCGCCCGAAGTGGGCTGCGGGCTGATCGTGCTCGCCATGGGCAAGATGGGCGCGGGCGAGCTGAACTATTCCAGCGACATCGATCTCATCGTGTTCTTCGATCCTGATGCGACGACGCTGGCGGCGGACATCGAGCCGCAGCCGTTCTTCGTCCGGGTCACGCAAGGCATGGCGCGTATCCTGCAGCAGCGCACCTACGACGGCTACGTCTTCCGCGTCGATCTGCGCCTGCGGCCCGATCCGTCCTCGACCCAGGTGGCGATCTCGCGGGACGCCGCGCTGAACTACTATGAGCGGGAAGGGCGCACCTGGGAGCGCGCCGCGATGATCAAGGCGCGTGCCTGCGCCGGCGATCCCCGGGCGGGCGAGGCGTTGCTCGCCGAGATCGCGCCCTTCGTCTGGCGCAAGCATCTCGACTTCGCTGCGCTCGCCGACGTCCACGACATGAAGCGGCAGATGCAGACGTATCGCGGCCAGAGCGAGGTCGCGGTGGAGGGACACAACGTCAAGGTCGGCCGCGGCGGCATCCGCGAGATCGAGTTTTTTGCCCAGACCCAGCAATTGATCGCCGGAGGCCGTCATCCGGAATTGCGGGTGCGGCCGACGCTTAGAGCGCTCGACATTCTCGCCTCCAGCAACTGGATCACCTCCGCTGCGCGCGACGAACTGACCATTGCGTACGAATTCCTGCGCCGGGTCGAGCATCGCATCCAGATGATCGCCGACGAGCAGACCCATACGCTGCCCGAAGACAAGGACGCGGTCGAGCGTTTCGCGCGCTTCTTCGGTTATGCGGATCGCGAAGCCTTTGCGAGCGATCTGCTGCGGCAGCTCAAGATCGTGCAGGGGCACTACGAAAAACTGTTCGAGGGCGACGATCCGACCGGGACGGCCAAGCTGCCGGCGCTCGACTACAGTGCAGGTCCCGACGATCCGCGCCTGCTCCAGCACCTCGCAACGCTCGGCTTCAAGAAGCCTGCCGCCGTCGCGCAGACCGTGCGCGACTGGGTCTCCGGCGACTATCGTGTGTTCCGCAATGAGGCGACGCGGAACGCCTTCGTCGAATTCGTGCCGGCCCTGATCGACGGTCTTGCCCATGCCGAGGAGCCGGATCGCGCCGTCGTGGCGTTCGATCAATTTCTTGGGGCGCTCCAGCGCGGCGGCCGTCTGATCACGCTGCTCGGCCAGAACCGTGATCTCGTCGCGCTGGTGGCGCTGGTGCTGGGCGCTGCACCCCGGCTCGGCGAGATGCTGGCACGGCAGCCGCAGCTGATGGACGGCCTGATCGATCCGCGCTTCTTCGGCGCCATGCCGGACCGGCAGGAGCTGTCGGGACGGTTAGCTGCGACCGTGCAGGATGCCGGCTCATACGAAGAGTTCCTCGATCGCCTGCGCCTGTTCGGGCAGGAGAGCCTGTTCCTGATCGGCACGCGGATCCTCTCCGGCACCGTCTCGGCGCAGCAGGCGAGCACGGCCTTTGCCGATGTCGCCGAAGGCATCGTCCACACCGTGCATGGCCTCGTTGCGGAGCGCTTTGCCGCCCAGCACGGCCGTATCAAGGGCCAGGAGACAGCGATCATCGCGATGGGCCGGCTCGGCAGCCGCGAGATGACGGCCTCGTCCGATCTCGACCTGATCCTGCTCTACGATTTCGACAGCGACAATCCGGACTCCGATGGGCAGAAATCGCTTCAGGGCGCGCATTACTTCGCCCGCTTGACTCAGCGCCTGATCAGCGCGTTCACGACGCGCACCAATTACGGCGTGCTCTACGAGATCGACATGCGGCTACGGCCCTCGGGACGCGCCGGCCCCGTTGCCTCGAGCCTCGTCTCATTCGCCGACTACCAGGCCAACGAGGCCTGGACCTGGGAGCATATGGCGCTGACCCGCGCGCGCGTGGTGTCGGCCTCGCCTGAATTTCGGGAACGGATCGAGCGGGTCATTCGCGACGTCCTGACCCGCCGCCGCGATCCCGGAATCACCGCCAACGACGTCGCCGACATGCGGCGCGCGATCGCTCAGGAGAAGGGCGAGGGCGATTGCTGGGATCTCAAATATGCCGCCGGCGGCATGGTCGATATCGACTTCATCGCGCAATATCTCCAGCTCGTGCACGCTCACGACAAGCCGGAGATTCTCGACGTCAGTACGCTGCAGGTGCTGGAAAATGCGTGCAGGCTCGGCGTGCTCCCGCAGTCGGAGACCGAGATCCTGCGTGCCGCCGCGCGGCTCTATCACGACCTGACGCAGATCCTGCGGCTCTGCGTCAGCGACCGTTTCAAGCCGGAAACCGCCGGCACCGATCTGCAGCGCGTGATGGCGCGGGCTGGCGACGCCCCGGACTTCTCGTCGCTCGAGGCGCGCGTGAAGGAGACCCAGAGCGAGGTGCGGCGCGTGTTCAGGGCGCTGCTGGAAGGGACGTAGCCCGCTGCAGCGAAGTGAGCGCTTCGCGCACGTTCGGCTCCAGGCCCGCGCCGCCGGCATCGAGATGGGCGAAGATCGCGCGCTTCATCCGGGGATCCCAGAATTTCTTGATGTGCTCGGCAATCCCCGGCACGGCCTTGTCGTGGCCCTGGCTGCGGAAGAACGTTCCGATCTGGTTGGCCATGTAGATCAGGCGGTCAGGCGACATCGGCAACCTCCGTGGCATGACGAGCCGCGATCCGGCTGCCGTGCGTAAATATCTCGAATCCGTCCTGTCGGGCGATCGCGATCAGCGTGATGCCGGCCGCCTCCGCCGTGCGGATCGCAAGCGCTGTCGGTGCGGAGACCGCGATCATCACCGGTGCGCCGATCGCGGCAGCCTTCTGCACCATCTCGACCGAGACGCGGCTCGTCAGCAGCACCATGCCGGAGCGCGCATCCGTGCGGCTGCGTGCCAGCGAGCCCGCGAGCTTGTCCAGCGCGTTGTGGCGGCCGACATCCTCGCGCAACGCGACGATGCTTCCGGCGGGGGACCAGAATGCGGCGGCGTGCACGGCGCGGGTCTGCAGATTGATCGATTGCAGCGGCGCGATGGCCTGCATCGCCGCCATGATCTCTCCCGGCGTGAAGCTCTGCCCCTGCGACACCACCGCCGCAGGCCGCACGGCTTCAGCGATGGACTCGATGCCGCAGATGCCGCAGCCGGTGGGTCCCGCGACATGGCGGCGGCGCTCGCTGATGAGCGCCGCGTCTTCCGGCGCCAGCCACATCCTGAGCTCGATGCCGTCATCGAGACGAACAATCTCGAGCGACTTGATGTCGTCGACTGACTTGATGATGCCTTCGCTCAGGCTGAAGCCGACCGCAAAGTCTTCCAGATTTTGCGGCGTCCCCATCATGACGGCATAGGTGCCGCCATTATAGGTCAGCGCCAGCGGTGTCTCCTCCGGAATGAATCGCGTTCCTTCGGACGCCGCACCGTTGCGCCAGATTCCGCGATCGATCGCCTGGACCGCTACGTGCATGCCGTTACTCCGCGGCTTCGGCCGGCGCGATGCGACGCGATTGGCGCGCCTGCGCGTCATAGGCCTTCTGCCAGTCGGAGGGGCCGTTCGAGGGCGACACCTGCACCGCCGTGACCTTGTATTCGGGGCAATTGGTCGCCCAGTCCGAATATTCCGTCGTGATGACGTTGGCCTGCGTGTCCGGATGATGGAAGGTGGTGTAGACGACTCCGGGCGCGACGCGATCAGTGATCTCCGCACGCAACGTGGTCTCGCCGGCACGGCTCTTCAGGCGCACCCAGTCGCCCTCGCGCACGCCGCGCTGTTCGGCATCGTGGGGATGGATCTCCAGCCGGTCCTCGGCATGCCACACCACATTCTCGGTACGCCGCGTCTGCGCGCCGACATTGTACTGGCTGAGGATGCGGCCGGTGGTGAGCAGCAGGGGATAGCGCGGGCCGGTGCGCTCGTCGGTTGCGACATACTCGGTCACGACGAACTTGCCCTTGCCGCGGACGAAGCCGTCGATATGCATCACCGGCGTGCCCTCGGGCGCCTTGTCGTTGCAGGGCCACTGCACCGAGCCGAGCTCGTCGAGCTTGGCGTAGGAGACGCCGGCAAAGGTCGGCGTCAGCGCAGCGATTTCGTCCATGATCTCGGACGGGTGGCTATAGTTCATCTCGAAGCCCATCGCCTTGGCGAGGCCGATGGTGACCTCCCAGTCGGCCATGCCGTTCTTCGGTGTCATCACCTTGCGCACGCGCTGGATGCGCCGCTCGGCATTGGTGAAGGTGCCGTCCTTCTCGAGGAAGCTCGAGCCGGGCAGGAAGACATGGGCGTAGTTCGCGGTCTCGTTCAGGAAGAGGTCGTGGACGATGACGCATTCCATCGCCGACAGCGCCGCCACCACGTGGCTGGTGTTGGGATCGGACTGGAGGATGTCCTCGCCCTGCACGTAGATCCCCATGAACGTGCCTTCGACCGCGGCATCGAACATGTTGGGGATGCGCAGGCCCGGCTCAGGATTGAGCTTGACGTTCCACAGCGCCTCGAACTGGTCGCGCACGGCATCGCCGGAGATGTGGCGGTAGCCGGGCAGCTCATGCGGGAACGAGCCCATGTCGCAGGAGCCCTGCACGTTGTTCTGCCCGCGCAGCGGGTTCACGCCGACGCCGGGGCGGCCGATATTGCCTGTGACCATCGCAAGGTTTGCGATCGCGATCACGGTGGTCGAGCCCTGGCTGTGCTCGGTGACGCCGAGGCCGTAATAGATTGCGCCGTTGCCGCCGGTCGCGTAAGTGCGGGCTGCTTCGCGCAGGTCCTTCGGATTGACGCCGGTGAGGATCGCGGTGGCTTCCGGGCTGTTGTTCGGCTGTGCGACGAACGCCGCCCATTCCTCGAACTCGCTCCAGTCGCAGCGCTCGCGCACGAAGGCTTCGTTGGCGAGGCCTTCGGTCACGATCACATGCGCCAGCGCGGTCATGACGGCGACGTTGGTGCCCGGCATCAAGGGCAGGTGGAGCGCCTTCACGTGCGGCGATTCCACCATCTCGGTGCGACGCGGATCGATCACGATCAGCTTGGCGCCCTGGCGCAGCCGCTTCTTCAGACGGGAGGCGAACACGGGATGGGCCGAAGCGGGGTTGGCACCGATGATGACGACGACGTCGGTGTCTTCGACCGAGTCGAAATCCTGCGTGCCGGCCGAGGTGCCGAACGTGGTCGAGAGGCCATAGCCGGTCGGGGAGTGGCAGACGCGGGCGCAGGTGTCGACATTATTGTTGCCGAAGCCGGCACGGATCAGCTTCTGCACCAGATAGGTTTCTTCGTTGGTGCAGCGGGACGATGTGATGCCACCGATAGCGTCGCGGCCGTACTTCTTTTGGATGCCACGCATCTTCGTCGCGGCGAACGAGAACGCTTCATCCCATGAGACTTCACGCCAGGGATCATCGATCCGCTCACGGATCATCGGGTTGAGGATGCGTTCCTTGTGGTTGGTGTAGCCCCAGGCGAAGCGGCCCTTGACGCAGGAATGGCCGCGATTAGCCTTGCCGTCCTTGTACGGCACCATGCGCACGACTTCCTCGCCGCGCATCTCGGCCTTGAAGGTGCAGCCGACGCCGCAATAGGCGCAGGTGGTGACGACGGAGTGCTCGGGCTGGCCGATCTCGATCACGGATTTTTCGGTCAGTGTCGCGGTCGGGCAGGCCTGCACGCAGGCGCCGCAGGAGACGCATTCGGAGCCGAGGAAGCTCTCGCTCATGCCCGGCGAGACCCGGCTGTCGAAGCCGCGGCCGGAGATGGTCAGCGCGAAGGTGCCTTGCACCTCCTCGCAGGCGCGGACGCAGCGCGAGCAGACGATGCACTTGGACGGATCGTACGTGAAGTACGGATTGGACTCGTCCTTCGGCATCCAGTGGCCGTTGCTGCAACCGTCCGACTTGGCGAAGACGTGGTTCTCGCCCTCATAGCCGTAGCGCACATCGCGCAGGCCGACTGCACCGGCCATGTCCTGCAATTCGCAGTCGCCGTTGGCGCCGCAGGTGAGGCAGTCGAGCGGATGGTCGGAGATGTAGAGCTCCATCACACCCTTGCGCAGCTTCTTGAGTCGCTCGGTCTGGGTGTGCACGACGAGGCCCGACATCACCGGCGTGGTGCAGGACGCCGGCGTACCGGCGCGGCCCTCGATCTCGACGAGGCAGAGCCGGCAGGAGCCGAACGCGTCGACCATGTCGGTGGCGCAGAGCTTTGGGATCTGATGGCCGGCGTCCATCGCGGCTCGCATGATCGAGGTGCCCTCGGGCACCGTCACCTCATTGCCGTCGATGGTCAGCGTCACCATCGTTTCCGATTTCGAACGCGGCGTGCCGAAGTCGATTTCTTCGATCAGAGACATTGTCGTTCTCCTATTCCGCGGCCTGAAGCGTGGTCGGCGCCGGGATGAAGTCCTCCCGGAAGTGCTTCAATGCGCTGAGCACGGGGTAGGGCGTGAAGCCGCCGAGGGCGCAGAGCGAGCCGAATTTCATGGTGTTGCAGAGGTCCTCGACCAGCGCGAGATTTTCGTGCACGCGCTCGCCGTTGATGATCTTCTCGATGGTCTCGACGCCGCGGGTCGAGCCGATCCGGCACGGCGTGCACTTGCCGCAGGATTCGACCGCGCAGAACTCCATCGCGAAGCGCGCCTGCCTGCGCATGTCGACGCTGTCGTCGAACACCACGATGCCGCCATGGCCGATCAGGCCGTCGCGCGCGGCGAAGGCCTCGTAGTCGAACGGCGTGTCGAACAGTGCGCGCGGGAAATAGGCGCCGAGGGGCCCGCCGACCTGCACGGCGCGAACCGGGCGGCC
>NZ_JALBHA010000358.1:0-6880 GCF_023006445.1 Bradyrhizobium sp. SHOUNA76 | reverse complement strand
AGGCGGGCGGGCGTCGCCCCTGCCCTCAGGGCCGCGCTTGGCGAATTTCTTCTCAGGGCCACGCGGCTTGCCGGACCGGCCCTTGGGCGGTCCCTTAGGGGGGCCTCGCCGGCCACGGGAATCGTTGTCTTTGTCGCTGTCGCGAGGCATGAATAATCTCACTCAGGGGATAGCCGGAAAGCATTGTGCGCGCTCATTCAGAGCCGCACGCTCAGGCAAATTCGGTAAGCACTTCTGCTGAAGGCGCAGCTACTAGCAGGTTTCTTCGGATGATACGAGGCTTGAAAGCCCCCTCTTTCATGGATTTGGCGCTTCAGACGGCCGAAAACGCCGGAAAATCGGGCGAAGTTCCTGTTGGATGCGTTGTGGTCCGCAATGACGAGGTCATCGCCACCGGCGCCAACCGGACGCTGACCGACCACGACCCCACGGCCCATGCCGAGATCATCGCGCTGCGCGAGGCGGCGAAAAAGATCGGCAGCGAGCGCCTGGTGGACTGCGACCTCTACGTGACGCTGGAGCCCTGCACCATGTGTGCGGGCGCCATCTCGTTTGCAAGGGTCAGGCGCCTGTATTACGGCGCGGCCGATCCCAAGGGCGGCGCGGTGGAATCAGGCGTGCGGTTCTTTGCCTCGCCGACCTGCCATCACGCCCCGGATGTCTATTCCGGCGTCGGCGAGAGCGAGGCGGCGCGGCTGCTCAAGGAGTTCTTCCGGGAGCGGCGCTAATCCGCCAGGAAGAACTCGCGCAACGCACTCGCGGTGACGTCCGGGTTCTCCTCGGTGAGGAAGTGGCCGGAATCCACGGGCATGCCGACCACGTTCGTGGCCCACTGTTTCCACGTATCGAGCGGCGTCGCCGCGGCTTGCGCCACGCCGGCATTGCCCCACAGCGCCAACATGGGAATGGTGATCTTCTTGCCGGCCTCGAAATCGGCTTTGTCGAGGTCGTAGTCGAACGTGGCGCCGGCGCGGTAGTCCTCGCACATCGCGTGGACGCGGGCGGGATCGCGGAATGGGGCGGTGTAGTGCTCCAGCGCACGCGGGTCGATCGCGTCCAGCGTCTTCGATTTGGTCTGGCTCGCCATCTTGAAGCGCAGGAAGAACTCGCCATTGCTCGAGATCAGCGTCTCCGGCAGCGGATAAGGCTGCGCCAGGAAGGTCCAGTGATAGATCTTCAGCGCATAGGCGCGGTTCATCCGCTCCCAGTAATTATAGGTCGGCAGGATATCGAGCACGGCAAGCTTCGACAGCCGGCCGGGATGGTCGAGCGCGAGGCGATAGGAGACGCGGCCGCCGCGGTCGTGGCCGGCGAGCGCGAAGTGCACGTGACCGAGACGCTCCATCACTTCCACCATCGCCTTGGCCATCGCGCGCTTGCTGTAGGGGATGTGCAGCGCGTCGCTCTCGGGCATGTCGGACCAGCCATAGCCCGGCAGATCGGCGATGATCAGCGTGAACTTATCGGCGAGTTGCGGCGCCACCTGGTGCCACATCACGTTGGTCTCGGAGAAGCCGTGCAACAGCAATAGCGGCGGTCCGCTGCCGCCGACGCGGGCGAAGATGCGGCCGAAGGAGGTGTCGATCCATTCGGAGCGAAAGCCCGGATAGAGGTCGGCGAGATCGGACATCTTTTTGCATCCTTATGGTCAGTCCAAAGGTCGTCCCGACAAACGAAAAGTCGAAAACAACCCCATGCACAGTAACGGTATTATCGGCGGGGCGACTAACCCCAACAGCCGATTGCACATTCTGGAACGTCGATGTGGCGGCGCGGTGACACCGAACCACGCGATTTCGGATTGGCGCGCTTTGCAAGCCGTCCGGAAGCACGGCCTAAGCCTAAGCCTTGGCCTTCTCCGCCTCCACCGCCTGCCAGCCGATGTCGCGGCGGCAGAAGCCTTCGGGCCAGCTGATGCGATCAACGGCCTGGTAGGCGCGGCCTTGCGCCTCCGTCACGGTCTTGCCCAGCGCGCAGACATTGAGCACGCGGCCGCCATTGGCGAGGATCGCACCATCCTTCTCGACCGTGCCGGCGTGGAAGATCTCGACCGTCTCCACCTTCGCGGCCTCCGCTAACCCGCCAATGCGCGTGCCCTTCTGGTAGTCGCCGGGATAGCCCTTCGCCGCCATCACCACCGTGAGCGCGGACTCCGGATGCCAGCGCAGATCGAAATTCTTCAGCTGGCCGTCGCAGGACGCGAGGAACGCCGGCACGATGTCCGACATCATGCGCAGCATCAGCACCTGGCACTCGGGATCGCCGAAGCGGACGTTGAACTCGAACAGCTTTGGACCCTGCGTCGTCAGCATGATCCCGGCATAGAGCACGCCGCGGAACGGCGTGCCGCGCTGCTTCATGCCTGCGACCGTCGGCAGGATGATCTTGGCCATGATCGCGTCGTGGATCGCCGGCGTCACCAGCGGCGTCGGCGAATAGGCGCCCATGCCGCCGGTGTTCGGGCCGACATCGTGGTCGAACACGCGCTTGTGGTCCTGCGCGGAGGCCAAGGGAATGGCAGTCTCGCCGTCGCACAGCGCGAAGAAGGAGATCTCGCGGCCGGGCAGGAACTCCTCGATCACGACCTCCGCGCCGGCCTCGCCGAACGCGCCCTCGAACATCATGGCGATGGCGTCCTCGGCCTCGCGCACGGTCTTGGCGACGACGACGCCCTTGCCGGCGGCGAGCCCGTCGGCCTTCACCACGATTGGCGCGCCCTGGCTGTTGACGTAATCGCGGGCATCGTTGGCATTGGTGAAGCGCTTGTAGGCGCCGGTGGGAATGCCGAACTCGGTGCACAGCGCCTTGGTGAACCCCTTGGAGCTTTCGAGCTGCGCCGGGATTTTGTTCGGCCCGAACGCCTTGATGCCGGCGGCGGTGAGGTCATCGACAATGCCGGCCGCCAGCGGCGTCTCCGGCCCGACCACTACCAGCTCGATCTTGTTGGCCTTGCAGAAATCGATCACCGCCGCATGGTCGGCGACATCGAGCGCCACGCATTCCGCCTCCTTCGCGATGCCGGCATTGCCGGGCGCGCACCAGAATTTGGTCACCAGGGGCGAGGCCGCGATCTTCCATGCCAGAGCATGTTCGCGGCCGCCGGAACCGAGCAGGAGAATGTGCATCGAGGGCTCAGAAAATAAGGGTTTGCTGTGTGCGGAGGTCGCACGAATCGGCGCGGGTCTCAAGGGGAAACGCCCCGAACTCCCCGTCATTCCGGGGCGCGCCTAGCGCGAGCCCGGAATCCATCGAGCTTCAGCGACGGCGGTGAAATGGATTCCGGGCTCGCGACTTCGTCGCGCCCCGGAATGACAGTGGACAGAGAGAGCTCCGAACCGGCGGCGCGCTAAGCTTGCTTGCCTGCAATGATCTCCTGCAACGTCGCCACATGCCGCGCGAAGGCGCCGCGGCCGGCAGCGGTCGCGGTGACCGTGGTCTGCGGCTTCTTGCCGACGAAGGCTTTCTCGACGGATACGTATCCCGCCTTGGCCAGGGTCTCGATATGCGCACCGAGATTGCCGTCGGTGGCGCCGGTCAGCTTCTTCAGCCGCGCAAATTCGAGGCCCGATGCCGGCGGCAGCGCGTTCAGCGCCGCCATGATCTTCAGCCGCAGCGGCTGGTGGATGATGTCGTCGAGCTCAGCCACGCCTAGCCCCGCCGCATCCGGAAGCCACCGACGATGAGCGCGCCGCCATTGACGGCGGCCATCCACGGCAACAGCGGTACCCCCGGGATGGAGAAATATCCGATCAGCGTCAGCGCGACGACGGCTGCACCGAGCGCCGGGAAGGCGTAGCCGAACCGGACCGTCGCCATCATGTACAACAGCGTGATGTAGATCAGCCAGAACACTGTCTGCTGCCGCGGCGAGAACCTGCCTAAATAGCAAAAGAGGACGCCGAAAGCGACGAGCAGCAGGAGCACCAGCAGATTGCGGCTGTCGAACAGGCGGATGCCCTTTCTCGACAGATGATAGACGCCGAAAGCAACGAGGCCGAGGGCCGAGACGGTGTACAGCGCAAACCAGAAATAGAGCCCGTCGTTCGCCACGAACCAGCTGTTCCAGTAATAGGCGCCGTAGCGCGGCCAGAACCAGATCAGGAGGTCGTCGGCGAACGGCAACAGGGCCCACATCAGCAGGACGACACCGGAGACCAGGTAGATCTGCGACCGCGACCCGGGGCGACCGGTCTTCTCACGGTCGTTCAGCGCGCCGGAAGCCTGCTTGCCGTCGATCACGTGAGCGCTCCTTCTTCTGCAATGGGTGCAGCCGGGTGCATGATGGCGTCGAGCTCAGGCATTCGCTAGATCCGCCGCATCCAGAGGCCGCCGAGGATCAGGCCGCCGCCATTGACGAAGGCCATCCAGAGCGGGAACGCCTCGCCGATGTAGAAGAACCCGATCAGCGTCAGGGCGGAAATGCCGAGACCGATCGCCACGAAGGCATAGCCGAACCACAGCCCCGCCAGCGTGTAGAACAGCATGAAATACAGCGGCCAGAACGTCCCCAACTGCCGCGGGCCGAAATGACCGATGACACCGGTGCACAGATAACCGAACGCGAAGAACAACGCGAACACCAGCAGCAGCCTGATGTTGAAGGCGGCACCATGGGGGTGAGGCGGCGGATTGAAGACGCGAAGCGCAATCAAGCCGCCGACACCGAGGGCATCCGCGGCAACCCAGGCATAGGCCGCGTAGACCGGCCAAAGCCAGGTCACGAGGTTGGCTGCGAACACCACCACGCCCCACCAGACCGCAGCGAGGCTCGCCAGCTCATAGAGCTGCGATCGCTTCACACGCTGGACGATGTCGTCGATATCGGCCAGCGCTGCGGACGCCTCCGTGCTGTCGATCATGACTGCCCTGCCCCGCGCGTTGCCACATCCTCGGCGATGACCGAGATCGCCTTCGGTTGGGTGACGATGCCCATGTGGTTGATGCCGTCGATGATCTTGACGTCGATCGATGGTTTGATGGACTGGACCGCCTCGGCATATTTGTCCGAGATCATCATCTCGTCCTCGGCGCCGCCGAAGATCGTGATCGGACGTGTGGTTGCCGGAAGATCGATGCGATAGCCGCGCGTCGCAAAGTTGCGCATCAGGCGATCGGAGTAGGTGGAGACGAGGTACTTCGCCGAAGTCGGCGGCACTGCCAGCGCCAGCACCGGAAGCTGCGAACAGCAGTCGATGCCGAGCCTGCGCAGCGCCGTCAGACCCAGCAAGCGCGGCACGTCGGTACTGACCCAGCCGCCGGCATTTGGCTTGTTGGTGGGTGCGTCATAGCCGAGATAGGGCGCGAGCAGCACGGTGCGCACGAACATGTCTTGCATGATCGGCGTGGCAGCAACGCGCAGCGAGAAGCCGGCGCCGGCGGAATGACCGATCAGGGTGAGCGGCAGGTCCGGCGCGGTCTTGCGCAAATGGGCGACGAAATCGACGAGATCGTCCTCGAGCTGGCCGACATAGCCGATATCGCCGCGGGTGCCGGAGCCGCCATGGCCACGGATGTCGAGCGCCCAGGTCTCCACGCCGCGCGAGGCGATCGCATGTGTCAGCGCATGATTGACGGTGCCGCTCGAGCCGGAGGAGCCATGGATGAAGATCGCACCCCGGCCTGCCGCAGGGCCGTTCGGCGCGTAGTGGCGATAACCGATCCAGGTGCCGTCGCGCGCCTGGAAACGCTCGAGCGGGGGCAGCGTGGACCAGTCGATTCCTTTGGCTGAGTCGGAGACCGACCGCATTTCAGGCGGCCGCTCCAGCGGCGTTGCGATCATTGCGACCAGGATCAGCGCCACGCCGCCGACCGCACACAGGACCCATTTCAGGCCGTTCAAAACGCCGCGCAGCAACCGGAACGCCATGGTTCATCCCTTCAAATGCATCAATCAATAGAGAACTCTATATAACAGAGTACTCTCCCGGTCAACTCCTGGATTGGCGCCGCGCGGCGAAAATCCTTAACGTCGGGTCTGACCCCAAAATGCCGAATCGTTTGCCGATGCCGCCTGCGGAACAACTGCTCAACGCCCCCGAATTCACCGTTTCCGAGCTCTCGCTGTCCCTGAAACGGACGGTCGAGGACGCCTTCGGCCATGTCCGGGTTCGGGGTGAGATCTCCGGCTTTCGCGGGCCGCATTCGTCCGGCCATTGCTATTTCGCGCTCAAGGACGAGAGCGCCAAGATCGAGGCGGTGATCTGGAAGGGCGTGCACGGGCGCATGCGCTTCAAGCCGCAGGAGGGGCTGGAGGTCATCGCCACCGGCAAGCTCACCACCTATCCGGGCTCCTCGAAATACCAGATCGTGATCGAGGCGCTGGAGCCGGCCGGCATCGGCGCGCTGATGGCGCTGATGGAGGAGCGCAAGAGGAAGCTCGCCGCCGAAGGCCTGTTCGACGAGGCGCGCAAGCAGCTGCTGCCCTGGCTGCCGGAGGTGATCGGCGTCGTGACCTCGCCGACCGGCGCCGTCATCCGCGACATCCTGCATCGCTTGGAGGACCGCTTTCCCCGCCGCGTGCTGGTGTGGCCGGTCAAGGTGCAGGGCGAAGGCTCGGCCGAGCAGGTCGCGGCCGCGATCCGCGGCTTCAACGCACTGCCCGAGGGCGGCAAGATTCCGCGCCCCGATGTCTTGATCGTGGCACGCGGCGGCGGCTCGCTGGAGGATCTCTGGTCGTTCAACGAGGAGATCGTGGTGCGCGCGGCGGCCGAGAGCATGATCCCGCTGATCTCGGCGGTCGGGCACGAGACCGACATCACGCTGATCGATTTCGTCGCCGACAAGCGCGCGCCGACGCCGACGGCCGCGGCCGAGATGGCGGTGCCGGTGCGCAGCGAAGTGTTCGTCGAGGTCGCCGCTCTCGGGCGCCGCACCCGCGCCT
>NZ_JALBHA010000357.1:0-6910 GCF_023006445.1 Bradyrhizobium sp. SHOUNA76 | reverse complement strand
CTCCTGATTGCCTTCGGCGACACGCCGCTGATCTCCGCCGAGACATTCGCTCGGCTGCGCGCGCCGCTCGCCAGGGGCGCTGCGATTGCCGCGCTCGGCTTCCGCGCCGCCGATCCCACCGGCTATGGCCGCTTCATCGTCGAGGGCGCACGCCTGGTCGCGATCCGCGAGCAGGCTGATGCCAGCGAAGCGGAGCGCAGGATCGATTTGTGCAATGCCGGCGTGATGGCGATCGACGGCCGCCGCGCGCTTCAAATCCTCGGGCAAATCGGCAATGCCAATTCCAAGGGCGAGTATTATCTGACGGACGCGGTCGAATCCGTCCGCAAGCAGGGATGGGAGTCCGTGGTGATCGAGACCAGCGAGGACGAGGTGCGCGGCATCAACACCAAGGCACAGCTCGCCGAGGCAGAAGCCGTCATGCAGGCGCGCTTGCGGAAAGCGGCGATGGAGGCCGGCGTCACGCTGATCGCGCCTGAAACCGTTTATCTCGCCGCCGATACCGTCTTCGGCAAGGACGTGACCATCGAGCCGTTCGTGGTGATCGGCCCCGGCGTGTCGATCGCCGACGGCACGGTGATCCATTCCTTCTCGCATATCGTGCAGACGACGCTCGGCAAGAACGTTTCGATCGGTCCGTATGCGCGGCTGCGGCCCGGCACCTCGCTCGGCGACGGCGCGCGCATCGGCAATTTCGTGGAGACCAAGGCGGCGACGCTGGAGGCCGGCGTCAAGGTCAATCATCTCTCCTACATCGGCGATGCCACCGTCGGCGCCAACTCCAACATCGGCGCCGGGACCATCACCTGCAACTACGACGGCTTCAAAAAGCACAAGACGGTGATCGGGCAGGGCGCCTTCGTCGGCACCAATTCCTCGCTCGTCGCACCGGTCAGAATAGGCAACGGCGCCTATATCGGCTCCGGCTCGGTGATCACCCGTGACGTGCCTGACGATGCCATGGCGCTCGAGCGCAACCAGCAGACCATCAGGGAAGGCGGCGCTGCGCGCTATCGCGAGATGAAGACGGGCGGGAAGAAGCCGGAGAAGTGAGCTCTATTTCTATTGTGTCGCAGCATCCTCCGCCCTGATCCTGAGGGCCCGCTGGAAGCGGGCGTCTCGAAGGATGGCCGCAGGCGAGATGCGGGCCTTCATGGTTCGAGACGCGCTTCGCGCTCCTCACCATGAGGGTTTCTTACGTGGCTACTCGTCGTCGGCGAATTCCGAGAAGATCGCGCGGGTCAGACGCCAGCCGCGTGGCTTGGCGCGCTTGGCCGGCTCGCCTTCGGAGTGCTTGACGAAGAGTGGCTTGCTTTCCTTGCCGCGCTGGGGCGGCGGCCAATGTGCCAAATGCGTGCCCGTGGTCTCGCTGGCGCGCAGGTACATCGGCGATAGACCTTTACGGTCGGACGAGCCTTTCATGGCCATACTCTCCTGGCGCGGAATCGTTGGCCAAACATATTGACAACAAGTTAACGCGCGCGGTTTAACGCCGGCCAATTCGACGCAGGCGAAGCTCAGGTTGCGGTCCATCCTGTCTCAATCCGCAATAATTATTGAGTATATGGTTCCCTAGGAACTTCGCTAAAAACCGAGCGCGTCGTTTAGGCGATTTTTCGACGATTTGGGGGATAGTGATCCGCATGTGCGGGATTGTCGGCATTCTCGGGCGCGAACCGGTTGCAGAGCAGCTGGTGGATTCGCTCAAACGTCTTGAATATCGCGGCTACGACTCGGCGGGCGTCGCCACGCTCGAAGGCAAGCACATCGAGCGCCGTCGCGCCGAAGGCAAGCTGAAGAATCTGGAGAAGCGGCTGGAAGCCGAGCCGCTCAAGGGCACGACCGGCATCGGCCACACCCGCTGGGCGACCCACGGCAAGCCGACCGTCAACAACGCCCATCCGCATGCGACCGAGCGCGTCGCCGTGGTCCACAACGGCATTATCGAGAACTTCCGTGAGCTGCGCGAGGAGCTCGAGAAGAAGGGCGCGGTGTTCCACACCGAGACCGACACCGAGATCGTGCTTCATCTCGTCGACGATTTGCTCACGCGCGGCAACAAGCCGGTCGAAGCCGTCAAGCTGGCGCTGGGGCGCTTGCGCGGCGCCTTCGCGCTCGGCTTCATCTTCGCCGGTGACGACGATCTGCTGATCGGCGCCCGCAACGGCCCGCCGCTCGCGATCGGCTATGGCGACGGCGAGATGTATCTCGGCTCGGATGCCATCGCGCTCGGCCCGTTCACCGACACGATCAGCTATCTCGAGGACGGCGACTGGGTCGTGCTGACGCGCAAGAGCGCAACGATCTTCGACAAGGACGGCCACGCCGTCCAGCGCGACAAGATCAGGCACGCCGCCTCGACCTCGCTGGTCGACAAGGCCAATTACCGCCACTTCATGGCCAAGGAGATCCACGAGCAGCCGGAAGTGGTCGGCCACACCCTGGCGCGCTATGTCGACATGGCGACCGAGCGCGTCTCGCTGCCGGTCAAGCTGCCGTTCGACTTCAGAAATATCCAGCGCATCAACATCACCGCGTGCGGCACCGCGAGCTACGCCGGCTTCGTCGCAAAATACTGGTTCGAGCGTTTCGCGCGCGTGCCGGTCGAGGTCGATGTCGCCTCCGAATTCCGCTATCGCGAGGCGCCCTTGCGCAAGGGCGATCTGGCGATCTTCATCTCGCAATCGGGCGAGACCGCCGACACGCTGGCGGCGCTGCGCTACGCCAAGGATCAGGGCGTGCATACGGTGGCCATCGTCAACGTGCCGACCTCGACGATCGCGCGCGAGAGCGAGACCGTGCTGCCAACGCTCGCCGGGCCCGAGATCGGCGTCGCCTCGACCAAGGCCTTCACCTGCCAGCTCATGGTGCTGGCAAATCTTGCGATCGCGGCCGGCAAGGCCAGAGGCGAATTGTCCGACGAGGACGAGACCAAGCTGGTTCACGGCCTGGTCGAGATCCCGCGCCTGATGGCGGATGCGCTCACCACTGAGCCGCAGATCGAAAAGCTCGCGCACCGGATCGCCAAGTCCCGCGACGTGCTCTATCTCGGCCGCGGTACCAGCTTCCCGCTCGCGCTCGAAGGCGCGCTGAAGCTGAAGGAGATCTCCTATATCCACGCCGAGGGCTATGCCGCCGGTGAGCTCAAGCACGGGCCGATCGCGCTGATCGACGAGACCATGCCGGTCGTCGTCATCGCGCCTCACGACCGGGTGTTCGAGAAGACGGTCTCCAACATGCAGGAGGTCGCCGCCCGCGGCGGCAACATCATCCTGATGACGGACGCGAAGGGCGCGGAAGAGGCGACGGTCGAGTCCCTCGTCACCATCGTCATGCCCGACATGGCGGCGGCCTTTACGCCGATGGTCTATGCTGTCCCGGTGCAGCTGCTCGCCTATCACACGGCTGTCGTCATGGGCACCGACGTCGATCAGCCGCGCAATCTCGCGAAATCGGTGACCGTGGAATAGGCAGAGGGGATATCAACCGGTCGCGGCCTTCCAAAACCTGCTAGAAGACCCTAGCTTGTGTGCTGCGACCGACTTGGAACCCGAATGACCCCCCGCGACGACGCGCCTGCGCCTCTTGATCCCCTCCCGGAACCGCATACCGGCCTGATGGGCCGCTTCCGCAATTACTTTCTGACCGGCCTCATCGTCACAGGGCCGATCGCGATCACGCTGTACCTGGTCTGGTGGTTCGTCACCTGGGTCGATGGCGTGGTGCGGCCGTTCGTGCCGCTCGCCTATCGGCCGGAAACCTATCTGCCGTACGTCATTCCCGGCTGGGGACTGGTTGTCGCCTTCTTCACACTGACGCTGGTCGGCTTCCTCGCGGCCAATCTGATCGGCCGGACGCTGGTCGATGTCGGCGAAACGCTCCTCGGCCGGATCCCGGCGGTGCGCGCCATCTATCGCGGCTTGAAGCAGGTGTTCGAGACGCTGTTCTCGGGCAAGGGCTCGAGCTTCCGCAAAGTCGGCCTGGTCGAGTTTCCCTCGCCGGGCATGTGGTCGATCGTGCTGATCTCGCAATCGCCGAATGAAGAGGTCGCGCGCAGCCTGCCGGGGCAGGAGGAGCATGTCTCCGTGTTCCTGCCGTGCTCGCCGAACCCGACCACCGGGTTCTTCTTCTACGTGCCCAAGAGCAAGATCGTCGAAGTCGACATGAGCACCGAAGACGCGGCGACGCTGATCATGTCGGCCGGCGTGGTGCAGCCGGGCTCGGCGCCCGATCCGAAGAAGGCCGCGGCGCTTGCCGGCGTGGCGAATGCCGCACGCATCGCCAATGCGTCGGCGCTCAAGCCCCAGCCTGCGAAGGTGGAGTAGGGCCATTCCCGTTTCGGATGGCCGCATTCACGCAAGCACTTTCGTCCTCTGCTAATCTCCCGGTTGAACTGAGCGCCTCGCTCGGAATTCGACCTGGAGTGCACGATGTCCAAAACCATTGCGATCCTCGCCCCCGGTGCCATGGGCAGCGCCATCGCCCGCCGCCTCCGCGAACATGGCGCGCGCGTGCTGACCTCGCTCAAGGGACGGAGTGAGGCGACGCTGAAACGGGCCGCGGACGCCGGCATGATCGGCGCCGAGGACGATGCGATCGCCGATGCCGATATCATTCTGTCGATCGTGCCGCCGGGCGAGGCGGTGGCGCTGGCGGAACGGCTGGCCGCGCTGATCGTCAGGCGTGAGAAGAAGCCGCTCGTGGTCGACTGCAACGCGGTCAACGTCGATACCGTACAACGGATCGAGGAGATCATCGGCTCGGCACAGGCGCCGTTCGTGGATGGCGGCATCATCGGCTTCCCGCCGCAGCCCGGCGGCAAGAGCCCGGCCCTCTACATGTCCGGCGACTATGCCAGGGACGCGGCGGTTCTGAAGGATTTCGGCCTCGACGTGCGCATCGTCGCGGGCCCGGTCGGCGCGGCCTCTGCGCTCAAGATGTCCTATGCCGGCATCGTCAAGGGCCTTGCCGGCATCGGCTCGGCCATGGTGGTTGCGGCCACGAAAGCGGGCGCGGCGGATGCGCTGCGCGACGAGCTCGCACTGAGCCAGCCCGCAATTCTGGCGCGGCTCGAAGTGGCGCTGCCGGACATGCTTCCCAAAGCCTATCGCTGGGTTGCGGAGATGCGCGAGATTTCCGGCTTCCTTGGCCCCGATCATCCGGCCAGCCAGATCTATGAGGGCTTTGCGAAGTGGTTCGAGCATCTGGCCGAGGATGCGCAGGGCGACGCGGTGGATGCGGAACTGATGAAGGCGTTTGCTGCGCGCATCGCGCAGAAGAAGGCCTGATTCCGTATGGGCTCACTCGCCGTTCACTGAAACCAAGTCCAGAAAGCCCTGGATGTCCCGATCGCGTCGCAAGCGCACGACGGGGACATCGGGGCCATATTGGATGCGCTCGGCCTCGATGACCGGCACGCGCTCCGTGTCATAGCGCCACGCCTCTTTCATCAATTTCCAGTCGAACCGTTCGCGGCAGCTTCGGGCAGATCGGGCCGCGTCGTATGATCCGGCGCATGGCGGGAGGGTCGCATGAAGTTGGCCGCGGCGAAAGATGACGCTTTGGTCGAAGACCGAGACGCACCCTTTGGCCCGCTGGGCTAGTCTGCACCCACATCGTCATTGCGAGCGCAGCGAAGTCATCCAGCGTGCCTCCGTGAAAAGATTCTGGATTGCTTCGCTGCGCTCGCAATGACGGGGAGGGCCCGACGCTCTTACGCCAGTCACCACCTTGCGGCAGCGGCGCTGCAGCTAACCCGCCCCGATCAGCGGGATCGCTTCATCGCGCTCGTAGAGATATAGCAGGCACCGCAGCGCCTCGCCGCGCTCGCCCTTGAGCTTCGGATCGTCCTTCAAGATGCGCAGCGCCTCGTCTCTCGCCTGGGCGATCAGCTGGCCATGCACCTCCGGGCGCGCGATGCGGTAGCCGGGCAGGCCGCTCTGGCGCACCCCTAACACGTCGCCTTCGCCGCGCAGCTTCAGATCTTCCTCGGCAATGCGAAAACCGTCGGTGGTCTCGCGGATCACCTTCAGCCGCGCCTTCGACATCTCGCCGAGCGGCTCCGAGTAGAGTAGCAGGCAGGTTGAGGCTTCCGAGCCGCGCCCGATGCGCCCTCGCAGCTGGTGCAGTTGCGCAAGTCCAAAGCGTTCGGCGTTCTCGATCACCATGATGGTGGCGGCCGGAACGTCGACGCCGACCTCGACCACGGTGGTCGCGACCAGCAGCCCGATCTCGTGCGCGGCGAACTGCGCCATCACGCGGTCCTTTTCCGTGCCCTTCATCTGGCCGTGGACGAGGCCGACACGCTCGCCGAAGCGCTTTTGCAGGCTTTCGAAGCGCTTGGTCGCGTTGGTAAGATGCTCGGTGCCCTCCGCCTCGGATTCCTCGACCAGCGGGCAAATCCAGTACACCAGCTTGCCAGACTCGAGCGCTCGGCCGACGCCCTCCATGACCTCGCTGATCCGGCTCATCGGCACCGCGCGGGTGTCGATGGGTTGGCGGCCGGCCGGCTTCTCGCGCAGCTCGGAGATGTCCATGTCGCCGAAATAGGTCAGCACCAGCGTGCGCGGGATCGGCGTTGCGCTCAGCACCAGCACGTCGACGGCTTCGCCCTTGGACGTGAGCGCGAGGCGCTCGCGCACGCCGAAACGGTGCTGCTCGTCGACGATGGCGAGCGCGAGATCATGGAAGATCACGTCGTCCTGAATCAGCGCGTGGGTGCCGACGAGGAGATCGATTTCGTCGGCTGCAAGCTGCGCCAACAGCTCCCGCCGCTCCTTGCCTTTTTCTCGCCCGGTGAGGATCGCGACCCGCATGCCGGCACGCTCGGCGAGCGGGGCGATGGTCTTGATGTGCTGGCGCGCCAGGATCTCGGTCGGCGCCATCAGCGCGGCCTGCTTGCCGACCTCGG